>JAHQXB010000067.1 GCA_029856435.1 Candidatus Jordarchaeia archaeon | reverse complement strand
GGCTCACGGCTCCCCCATCCCATAGAGCTCGTTACCCTATGGGCTATATTTACACACGCATTCAGGTCTCTGTCGTATTTTCTGCAAGGGAACATCCCAAAAACTTTTTAGATTGTAAGAGTTATTTAAGTTCAACCGCAATTCATCCCCTCTCTTTCGGAAGGGGTCTTCTTGCGAAGTGTAGATAAAATCCAAACAGTTTCATCTATAACTATCATGTTAACCATTAAGCGTTTTTCCTGCTTAACGGCTTCCAAGAGGAACTTTATAACATAATTGAAAACCGTGTCACTTTCCGCGTATCTTAGATATATCAGGTAAGAGGAATCAAGGAATATCTTCAAGGGCCTCATCCTCTATGCTAAGCTTGGAAACCTCCTTTGCCAGAGGCTTCCGAGACTTTTTCAACCATTCTAAGAACTCCTCCACATCCGGCGCTCTCTGTAGGATTAGACTGTCCTCCCTGAAGTCCGCTAATACGTAACTGCATGGCTTAATGTTCAGTTTGTGCCTCACCATTTTTGGGAGCACTATCTGCCCTTTAGGGCCAACTCTTAGTCTAAGTTTAACCATGGGTATCACAAAGTAGTAAAGTTTAACAATATAACTCTTCCCTCTTGAGGAAAAATATGATCCAGACTGAATATTTCGGAGAATTACCCAATGCAGAATATCGGGCACTAAAGAGCCTGAGAGGGTTAGAGTTTTTACTCTTTTTTGTGTTTGTTTTTCTGAAAAGGTAGATGGCTATCCATATGTTTAGGCAGTACTCCTATTTGTAGGGATCTGTTTTTGTGGCTGGCTGGTGATGCAGATTTATTCGGCTCCATCTCCCTAATAAGGCTCCAAATCGTGAAAGAATCCCTATAAACACCCCCTTTTTGAGGCGAAATCGAACGATTCTACATCACCCGGTTTTCGCTGGCTGATTACAATCAAGAGTTTCAAAGGGCTGAAACACCCAAAGACTTTCCTGCAAAAGAGTTTTAAGTAATTAGTCCCATTTTTCAAAGGTTATGGTGGATAATTTTTGACTGGAGGAGAGTGGTATGCCCAAATTTGAAGAGGGGAATATTGATGCTTGGATAGATAGGTTGGCTGAGCAGTTTAAGGAAAGGGTTTCAAAGGAGCCTCAATCTTTCTTGGAAAGATTCACAAAGATTATGTTTTTTCAAGAGCCGGATAGAATGCCAGTCTCAACCACGGTGCACCAGTTCTCAGCAAGAATGGCAGGAATAACAATTAGGGAACTTTGCACAGACGCTAAAAAAATGCTCTACGCCCAACTCTACACAGCTGTGAAATTCAAAATGGACACCGTGGTTAACCTTTCTGACCTTTACAATTTTGAGCCCGAAGCCTTGGGGGCAAAAATGTACTATCCTGAAAACAGCTGGCCGGTTATCCTTGAACCCCTAATTAAGGAGCCCAAGGAACTGGAAAAACTGGATATACCCGACTTCACAAAGGCTGGCCGCGGACCTTACGTTATGGAGGGAAACAGGCTATACTTGGAGAAACTGGGAAATTATGGTCTTCTGGGCATAGTGGCTAATGGTCCCTGGTCGCTGGCGGTGCAATTGAGGGGTTTCAACAATTTAGTTAGAGAAACCAGAAAAAACCCCGCATTCGTGGAGAGGCTACTGGATTTCTGCGTTGATGTTATTGAAACCTTTGTGAAAACTCAGAGGGAAGCAGCGGGGGTTGCAGCAGTTCCCACTATAAATGATGCTTTCTCATGTATCCCTCCAGCCAGCCCCCAAATAGTCTACGATTACGTGTTTCCATACGCAGCGGAACTTATAAAGAAACTGGGAATGGCACTGTGGGTTGGGGGCTACCCTGTTTGCGAAATCCCTCAGTGGGAGCAAATCGTTGAAGACTCTGTGACGAAGACCGGTACACAGATGGGCTTCCTTATCATGTTGGAGTCCGACTGGCTACCAGCTGAGAGGGTCAAGGAAATGTCACACAGGCTCCACAAACCATGGGCATTTGGAGTGGGATCAGCCCTCATAAGCAAAGGCACGCCCAAAGAAATAGAAAACTACATTAAAAGTAAAATAAAGATACTTGGTCCCGGCGGGGGCTGCGCTGTAATAAGTGACCCTATCCCCGTAGACACGCCAGCCGAAAACTTCGAAGCCTTCATAAACTCCATAAAAAGGTATGGGAAGTACCCCATATCAGTGGAATGATTCTGAATCTCTTGCTTCTTGGTAAGTGACTTTTCCTTGACGGATAATCTGTCAACATTCTAAGTTTCCAGCGTTTGGATAGGTTTAGCTCGGTCTTTTAACCAGATAGATAATAAGTGCTATTAGCCCAAATAGGAATACCAGAACTGCCCAAAGTGCAGCATCCATACCACGTTCATTTGCATCCCCATAAACCCATCGGGCCACGATGACCCAAATCACTACGACGCCCACGTAAAATGCAACTATTAGAATCGACGACCAAGGGAATTCATACCCAAAAAGTTGGGTGGGTAAAATCGTTCCAGACTCCCTCCTTTCTTTCTACATAACTAAAAAAGTTTTTTTGTAAGTATATGTTTCTACACAGGAGATTGATACGATTTCAAAGTTTTATATTCTCCATTTTCAGAATTCTTTTTATTTTTTGGTGTAGCTCATCTATTTTTAATTGTTCGCTGAGAAAGGCCTCTACGAGTATTACTATCTTTGTGAGGAGTTCTTGGTTTTCCCTGATTGATTCCGGGGATAATTTATTATCTTGCTTTTTCTCCCAGAGCTCTCTCCAGCAATTTTCAATATTCTCCTCGATTCCCTTAGTCACACCCGAATATATTTTAGCTATCAGGTTCTTCAGACTCTCAAGAATAATGTCCATTTTGGATTCATCCCAGAGATTTTTCCGCAGAGAGCCACCTTAGCCTTGGCAGAACAAATAAACCAACAGTAATCTCTCATCATATGCTAGCAAGAAAGGTTACTGGATTCACTCTTCATTCTCAATCTTGTTTTTGAGGAATTCGTCAATTTCTTCTAAACATTCTTTGTCACGCTTAACTAGATCCATGCTTATCCTCAAAGCACAACTTGAACAAACAGCGACACCTGTATGTACTCTATATAGGCAATGTCTGTGTTTCTCCGCCTTTTTCCACAAACACCACAAACAATAATGTTATTTAATCGGTTCAAACTCAAATTCCTCCATTTAGCGTGTCCGTTTGGGTTTACTTGTGAATCCACTCCATTATCCACAACATATTTTCAAGTAGCTCTGACATTCTTTTCTCTACCTCAGGATTTCCCGCAGCCACAGCTTTAGCCAGCATTCCCCTCTCAATGCCCAAAATATCCTCTGAATATTTTAGGTGACCCCCAAGGAAGCCAGCTATGCCTTCCGCCAAAACATGAGGATTCTTCTCGAAATATCCACTCAGAAATTCTCCCAGAATCCTAATAAAAGCTTCTTTGAAATCCTCAAAAAGAGGAGACTTTGGAGCATCCTCAAAAAGCTTCTGAAACCAGTTAAACCCCTGATTCCTGAGACGAGGCCCCTCCAGTCCACTCAAGAATAGTCTCCGCGTTGCCTCATTAAAATTAATCTCGTTACGCTCCGCATAGTCCTCGATTCTTTTTTTCAAACTCTCGGGAATCCTCATGGTGACCTTCACCAAGTCTGATTTAAACAATCTGGGTCTGCCTTTCAAAGAAAACCTCACCCATTTTGTGCCATACAAAAGCGGTCACTAATTATAGCCTTCTAAAACGTAGTAAAACAACTAAATAGATCTTTTTATCCAAAAGAACTTGTTAAAAAAATAATTGGCGTTGGAGAAAGAAACTCTTATACCTATTTTTCACCCAATCCTCAGCTTCCCTGTTAGCCTCAATAAACTGCTTTGACCAGTGCTTATAATAATTAATTCGGCTTCTTTTAAGAATTCAACTTCTGAAACTAGTTTGTGACTAGTTCCGAAAACAGATATGGAAAGATTTTCCTCCTTTTCTCCACCCTGCCATCCGGAAGAACCAATATGTCGTGTCCATACCTTTTCCCATCGAAAACTAGGCTCCCAAAAAAGTTCCCTCAAAATTCATAACACTTCTCCCCCACCATGGAATATGTATCAGTATTTAAGGTATAAAAATTTCCATAACTTTCATGTGCTGATTAAGGGAGTCTCTTCATATTACCGGTAGCTTGCTTAAACTCCTCTGCAACTTTAGGATCTTTATCCAGTAGCCAGTTGTAGATTCTGAGGAGCATTCTCTGAGCACCTTTTTCCGGCAGTTTCTCTTTCTCCCACATTTCCATCTTTTGGCTAATTTTGGCATCAATTGGTTTCTCGGTGTGCACCCCCTCCTCTTGGCAGGCCTTCAGCAACCTCGTGTCATCTGATGCTAATGAGGATATGCCATGTTGGAGACAAGAGACTAAAAGCAGAGCATCATTTGCTTCTATAGAGTGCTCCACAACTTTTTTGAGAGCCATACGTGCATCCTCTTCTGTGATGCGCATGAACTCTATAGGAGAATCGAAGAGTGAGACCGCTTGTTCAAATGCCTCGTTTCTGCTTAACCCATAAATCCTCCAGAGCACATAGTAGATTTCGAATGGAGTTAGGGGTGTGGTCACCAGCAACTTTTTTTCACTCACTCTCCTGATGAATTCTTCACATGCATCCGTTGCAGGATGCCCCTCCACAAGGGCGTAAACTAAGATATTAGCGTCAATCATCTTCCTCAACATTATGATTCACCAAACATCAACTCGTCAACCGAAACTTTCTCAAGAGAAACGGCAACAGCCCTGTCCCAATCAACCTTCACTTTTTTAGATAGAAAGTTCTTCCATCCACCTTTTTTGGGGCGGATTAACACTCCATCATCTACCTCAACTATGTCTACCTCGCCTTTTAACCTCCATTTCTCCCTGATATCTTTTGGTATTACTAATCTACCCTGATCGTCTACACGTCCTTCTATCACCATTACCATCACCATCACCATTTAGTATATTCACGCTTACTGATATATTTTGCTAAAACAGCCAACGGTACTGACCACAAGATCACATCCGAAGACCTGCATCTTCGGCACCCTGATCAGGACGACCGACAGCTCTTCAGACAAAACCCCAATATAGGCAGTGAAAATTTCCTGAAATTCCTGAAGGAGACGAAGAGAAGGTTCGGATATAGGCGGTTCTCGCTGTTCCTAGACAAATCAACTCCGCATAGAAAAGACAAAAATATGAAGGTGTTATACGTTTAAATCTTTTGGCTACTGCGAACTTGTTAAAAAACCTACATAAGCTCTGCTTCTTAGACAAAACATAAAAAATGTTTTTAATAGCAAGTAATTGGCGTGGGGGGGCGTTTTGCCTTTTTCTGTGTTCCCATACTTGTTTGGGATGTACGTTTCTCCCTCTACTCTACATGTTCCAGTCTTCTTGTGGTGGAGGCTGTGAAGCGGATTAAATGGGGTGGACTAAGCCTGTTTTTCCACAGATTGTCTGCTCCATGAACTGGAGTAGGGCCACTTCCTCAGGAAGCAGTTTTCCGAGGAGAACGAAAAAGCGCCTCATCCCAAGGAGGAACAATACACGCCTGATTTTGCGATGAATAGCCCCCAGCCTGAGGACCTTGTCATAATTCTCCTGCTCCCCGTAGTAACTTTTGCCCGCTCTGACCTCCATGTTGGCGAAGTTTCGTTCCTGCCCACCTGGCCTAGCAACTTTCTTGCGGCTTCGTATTGTTCCCTGAAGCCTGTGGTGGTTTTCTCGTAATTCTGTAGTAGAAGGGCATGTGACTGTTTTTTCTTTCCCCACTTTGCCTTCTTTCCCTTCTTTTTCTCCCGCTCATCCCAAGCTATGTCCTCGGCGAGCATGAGGGCGTGGTCGAAAGCGAGTCTGAAGCACAGGTCTTCAACGTTCTCCCCGTTCAGCGTGAAGCCGCGCCAGGGTTTCTTCACAAGGATATTTAGGGGGAGGTCTTGAACCTTACCGCTGGTTATGTTTTTTCCGCGTGTGAAGAAGGCACAATTAACTGGGAGTCACTTTTTGGGTGTACGTTTATGTCGCGTCCTGTGTCCCCATATCGAAGCCCATTATGATTTATTCTGCAGGGTAAAAAGCCGAAAAGGGCACCCCAAAAGGACGATGAAGGCCAAAAAACAAATAACACGCAGCAGGAGACACCAAATTAATTGTGCCGTGAAGAACACCAAAATGTTTTTATTCCCCAAGGAGTAACAACTATTCCCTGGGGTGCATGTTAGGGCAGAGGCCGCCTCCCACGAGACTGGTTCTCTGAATACCAGGGTGACCGAGGCGTTCTCTGCTTTAGCTCTCATCACATCTCTCATCCTCCGTTCTTCATTAAAGGGTGCATGTACACCCACCTATACTATTTTACTCCCTCACATTTAAATTATTTTTTAACCGATATTTCGTAGGTTCTGTGGAGCTCTTTGGGTGATTGTGCTTTTCTCAAGAATGGTTTGGAGGTGCTTTTGCTTTTTCACCGGCCTGATATATTTATTTTCTCAAAATTTGGAAGTGTGATGATGGGACACTACGCAATCCCATTTCGCGGATTCCCAAACCTGCGAAAAATGGGTTTTAACAAGTTCTATCCAAAAACAAGTGCAAACAAACATTTATGCTCCCACCCACCAAAAGAGTGAGCCCAGAAAAAAGGGGCTCTAAACCTAAAAACATGCAGTAAAAGGAAATCAATTCCCATTCCAAAAAGCCAACAATTAAACATTTTTCAACCGAATAAACTCAAAATAAGATTTGCACGCCACAAAAGAACCAATTGCCCTCTTCCCTCAAAAAGGGACTCGAAGAACACTGGCTAAAGCAGAGTTTCCACTAAAACTGCTTAATACGTAAAGTAAATAGTTAAATAATAGAAAAATAAGGACAATTAGAAAGATATCTCTCTAAGAAGGTTATGTGTCTTGTCTGAAAATACACTAAATGTGCTAAAAGAAGCAATCATAAATGGGGAGTCTGACTCAGCAAAAGAAGCAGTTAAAAAATTATTAGAAAAAGGTGTTAAACCCATAGATGTCATAAGAGCTATGGGCGAAGCGATGGACGAAGTGGGCAAAAAATACGAGAACAAAGAGTACTTCGTTCCCGACCTAGTTATGGCTGCTGAGGCCATGAGTGAGGGACTAAAGCTGATTCTTCCCCAACTCCCAACAGCAGGCAAAGAATTCTTGGGAAAAATCGTTATGGGAGTCTGTCAGGGAGACGTACACGACATTGGAAAAAACATTGTAGTGGCCATGCTCCGCGGAGCGGGATTCTACGTAGTTGACCTGGGAATAGATGTTTCACCCCAAAAATTCATAGAAACCATCAAGAAAGAGAAACCTCAAATAGTGGGAGCCTCATCATACATCTCCACAACCATAGACGAGCTCAGAAAACTCAACGAAGAAATGAAAAAGGCAGGCGTAAGAAAAAACATAAAGTATCTAATTGGGGGAGCGTCAGTCTACCCCAAACATGTGGAAGAGGTGGGTGCCGATGCCTTCGCCGACGATGCCCTGGAGGCAGTTGAGGTGGCGAAAAAACTAGTAAAGGTATAGGAGGAGAAGAGAATGGTTAAATTAACTGAAGCCAATATAGATGCTGAGATAGATAAGCTGGCTGAAAAGTTTAAGGATATGGCCTCAAAGGAACCCCACCCCACACTAGAGCGGTTCACCAAGATATTCATGTTCCAGGAGCCAGATAGAATGCCAGTCTTTATGCAGATACACGACCACGCCGCGAGGGTAGCTGGGATAACTGTTAGAGAACTATGCACTGATCCCAAGAAAATGTTGTATGCTCAGCTATTTACAGCAATAAAGTACAAGTTCGACATACCAGGAGCCTTCGCCGACGCCTACAATTACGAGGCCGAAGCTCTGGGAGCAAAAATGCTGTTCCCAGAAGACAGCTTTCCAGTCATTCTCGAACCCCTAATCAAGGAGCCCAGGGACCTGGAAAAGCTGGAAATACCAGACTTCACAAAGGCTGGCCGCGGACCCTACGTCATTGAGGGCACCAAACTATACCTAGAAAAGTTAGGGGAATACGCTTTTACTGCCCTGGTGGCTTCCGCACCCTGGTCTATGGCAGTGCAAATCCGGGGATTCAATAGCCTAGTAAGGGATACCAGGAAAAACCCGGAATTCGCCCACAAAACCCTCGATTTCTGCGTCGACGTCATTGAAGCATTTATAAAAGCGCAGAAGGAAGCGCTGGGAGGTGTAGCAGCCTTTCCGGCACTTGCAGATGCCTTTTCATGCATCCCACCTACAAGTCCCCAGCTTGTCTACGACTATGTGATTCCACATACGAAAGAGATCATGAAGAGACTTGGTCCTATGATGTGGGCGGGAGGCTTCCCCGTGGTGGAGATTCCGGGATGGGAAAAAATTATGGAAGATGTGGTGGTTAATACAGGGTCACTGGTGGGCAATGTGGTTATGTTGGAGTCGGATTGGTTGCCGCCGGAGAAGATTAAGGAAATGTCTAATAGACTGAAGAAGCCCTGGTTCTTTGGAGTGAGAGCGGGAATCATAAGCAAGGGAACTCCCCAAGAAATAGAAAACCACGTTAAAAAACTAATAAAAGTCTTAGCTCCCGGAGGGGGCTGCATGGTTTTCGGAGACCAAGTGCCGAGGGACACCCCACCAGAAAATGTTGAAGCACTAGTCAACTCCATTAAAAAATACGGAAGGTATCCCATATCCATTTAAAAAGGGTGCCTCCCCCAATTTTTTGACGTTCTGATTCTGTACGTTTTAAACTATGCACTTGTCTAAATGGTTGGTTTTGGTTTGCGGCTCCTGTGCATTGGGTATGTTTATATTTGGCTGCGTGAAATTCTGGTTTAGTTGTTGAAGGGCATTAAGCCCTATTTATAGGTGGTTGTTTAAAGTTTTTGGGAGGTCGACTTTTTGAAGAAGGGTTTTAGAGCATAGATTGGTGAAGAGTTTAAACCCGCTCCACAGCTTAGGAAACTCTACTATACTTACTTGGTGATTGCTTTTTGTTTCTTTTGCCCTGGTATTTTCCCCTACTGTTTCTGGATCAACTTGCAGTTACCAGTATTGCTGTCTATTCGGTATTTGTTGTTCTGCCTATACTGGTTTTTTCTTTGTTCTGGATTAGGAGGTATTATTATAACATTTTTTACAGGCTTACCGATACGGAAATCGTTTGGAGAAGGGGTGTCTGGTTCAGAACAACGGGAATTGTGCCCTACAATATAGACTTTCCATTTAATTTTTTCCTTTTCTCTTCAAGAAGGTATGGTTTTTTCCGCCTTTTTTTGGTGAAAGAAGCCTTAAATAACCCCGGTTAAGGATAGGTTTAGGAAAAAATTAATGAGAAACTCTATAGTTCAGCATAATTCCATTTAAACACCGCTATTTTAGAACTGTTAGCATGGGCATTCAAACAGTTCTCCCATCTTCTCCTATTTTTCTAAAAGAGTTTTAATAGCCATTTTAGTTAAATCCGATGGTGTTCATATTTTTTAATCCATGCATCAATATTTAGTTGCGAAAAAGGTTTTATCCTTTTTATTCATTTTTTGCATAGTCATTTTGTTGACGTTAATTTTATTAGGCTGTCTAATAGATACTTTTCAAGCGTTTCTACAAATTTTGAACTTTAAGGAGGGTTAATTTGAAAGGCCTAAAAGAGGAAGTTATACCAGTTAGGGGAATTCCAGTCGTCGCCGGGTTCAAGTGGTCTGTTGGCGAACTCATGGATAGATTCATCAGAGAACTGGGAAACAAGAAAATATTGGGAGCCAAATGTTCTAAGTGTAACTACACTTATGTTCCCCCAAGAGCATGGTGTGGCAAGTGCTCAGCAAAAATGGATGCAAACAACCTGGTTGAACTTTCCGGTAAGGGAGTTTTGATAGGCTTCACAACGGCTTATGTTGAACTGGATGGTAACGGCAACTTTCGAGACTTAGAAAAGCCTAAGGCAATTGGAGCCATAAAGCTGGAGGGCGCAGACTCAACAATATTTATGCCCCTAATAGACGTGGATCCAGAAAAACTTAAGGCGGGCATCATGGTGAATGTGGTCTGGCAGGAGGAGACCAGGGGCCAAATCTCCGACATTAAAGGATTCAAACCGGAGGGGTGAAACCTAAATTGATGAGAGAGAAGGTCGCAATAATTGGGTATGCTCAGTCTTTCCATCAGGCAAATATGCCAATGACGAGGGAGGACATGGTTTTTGAGGTGGCCAAGGAAGCCGCCGAGATGGCTGGTATTGGAAGGGAGGATATTGACACAGTGATTAACGCCACAAACGATTACTATGAGGGTAGAACCATTTCCGAGCTTTTCCTCACTATGCCCATCGGAGCCTACCTTAAGGACTACACTAAGGTGGAGATGGATGGAGCCAACGCTCTCTTCTATGGCATGCTCAAAATACTCTCAGGAACCCACGACATAGCACTAATAGTGGCTAACACTCAGGGTTCAACCTTCAACCCCCACCAGATCTCAGTCTACACCCTAGACCCCACCTTCGATAGGCAAATAGGAGTTCTAAATGATATCTCCGCAGCAGCTATCCAAGCAAGAATATATATGAACAAGTACGGCGTATCTGAAGATGAGGCAGCCATAGTTTCCGTGAAGAACCTAAGCAACGCCGCCAAGAATCCCCACGCACACCGCAGAATGCCCGGAATCTCACTGGAAGAAGTGTTAAACTCTAAGCTTTACTGTGACCCTATAAGGGAACTCACCATGTCCCCCATAAGTGATGGGGCCGCAGCGGTGGTTTTAGCCTCAGAGAGGAAGGCAAGAGAGCTTTCAGACTGCCCCGTTTGGATAAAAGGTGTGGGCAGCTGTCAAGACTCATATCTCAGAGACAGAAAGCTTTACAAGCTTGAGGGGCTAGAAATCGCGGCGAGGAAAGCTTACCAGATGGCGGGCATAAAGAACCCTTTCGCAGAACTAGACGTAGCCGAAGTATCAGAAAGATATGCCCATGAGGAGCTCATGATTTATGAGGCTCTAGGCTTCTGTGAGGAAGGCAGAGGAGGAACCCTGATAGATAGCTGTGCAACCTTCAACGATGGGCAACTACCAGTAAACCCCAGCGGCGGAGCCCTCTCAGCAGACCCCATATCCGCCACAGGGCTAATAAGAATAGTTGAAGCCACAATGCAGATAAGGGGAGAAGCTGGAGCTCACCAAGTATCGGGAGCTTGGAGAGCCCTAGCCCACGGCCAAACTGGCATATGTGCCCAGCAAAACATAGTCTTCATTCTGGGAGGTGAGGAGTAGTGTGGCGAAACATTGCAGTAATTGGTGTTGGACAGACCAAACATGGAATAAGAAGAGACATTAACACTGCAGAAATGATAGCAGAGGCAGCCTGGAAGGCATTAGAGGACGCCGAACTAGGCCCCCAAGACATAGACGCCATTGCCATAGGGAATATGCAAGGCTTCGGAGGAATCTGCCAAGCAGAGCTGTGGAGCGGAGAACTATTCGGTGCTCCTGGCAAGCCAGTGCTCAGAATAGCCACGGGAGGCACAACTGGAGGCTCTGTGGCCCAGTGTGGAATGTATCAGGTGGCTTCGGGACTCTTCGACACTGTTCTAGCCATAGGATTTGAAAAACACTCAGATAGTAAAGAGCCCGGAGCAACAATGGGGTTAGCCCATGTGGGACTGGCAAACATGTTTCACCTACTGGCAAATGGAGTCGATGTGAGAACCAGTTTTGCCTATGGTGGGGGAGTTGGCGCAGCAGCAGGAGTTTCCGCATACCAGGCATGTGAGTACATGCACCGCTCTGGATGCAAAATCGAACATTTGGATATGGTTGCCGCCAAATCCCGTAGAAACGCTGCCAAGAATAAGTATGCCCATATCCAGTGGCCCAACTGCACCGCTGAATCCCTAGCAAAGCATCCTAGGTTTGGCGAAATTGTTGCTTACCCGTTGAGAATGGGACACATTTGCCCGGCAAGTGATGGAGCTTCAGCCATTGTGATTGCCTCCGAAGAAATAGCGAGAAAGGCTGATAGGCCCGCCTGGGTGAGGGGACTCGCGGCGTGTGCCGATGAGGAGAATCAGCAGGCGGAAAACGCTCAAGGGGTATCCGTACTGGATACTTCGGAGCAGATTCAGTGCAGAATTGCGGCCATGAAGGCCTACCGGATGGCGGGGATAAAGAATCCCAGAGAAGAGATTGATGTGGCGGAGATTTATCAACCCTTCCCCCACCAGGAATTGATGTATTCAGAGAGGCTGCTTCTCTTTGATGATGGTAAGGCTTGGATTCCCCTAGAAGAGGGGGAAACAGAGATAGACGGCAAAATGCCCATTGACCCTTCAGGCGGTGTACTCTCCACTAATGCCATAGGTTCCTCAGCTATGCAGAGAGTGGCGGAGTGCGCCCTACAAATAATGGGTAAAGCTGAGGGGCACCAAGTGCCCAGGGACGTAAGGAACGCTGTAGCCCACGGTTGGGGTGGCTCAACCAACTTTACAGTGGTAACAGTTCTGGGAGATAGCCCTAGGTTGAGGTGGTGAGATAATGTCGAAGAAGGTGAGAAAAGAAACAATTGCAGTGGAAGGCGTGTGGCCCGTAGGCTCCTACGTTTATAAGGCACCCCTACTCTATCAGGAACTACTTGAGGGATTTAAGCAGAAGAAAATAATTGGGTCGCTGTGCACTGGCTGCGGATTCGTATACGTGCCAATGAGAAACATTTGTGGTAGATGCTGGAGAAAAATAGATGCCCGGGTAACTGTGAGTGACAAGGGCACAGTTAGGTCCTTCACTTTGAGTCAGGCGGTAAAGAGGGGCCAAGTAAAGGTTTTAGGAATGGATCCCGTGGAAATGGGGTGGCTCAAGGAAGGAGAGAGGCTAATAATGGTACTGGTCAATTTTGACGGCACCAACTCAAAATATACAACGATACTGCTGAACGCCAAGCCTGAGGAAGCACACATAGGAATGAGGGTTCAAGCGGTCTGGAAGGAAAAACCCGAAGGAAAACTAAGCGACATCATCGGGGTGGAACCCATAAAATAAATAAAAAAGAGATCGTTTTTCCTTCACTTCCCATTTTTTTCTTATTTTTTTCAGGAAGGGGCAGTAGCCAAAGTTTCCAAATTCTTTTTATTCTCTAATACGTGTTACCCGGGAAGAAAGGATTATGGTTTGGTGGCTGGCTTTTAGGTCGAATCGTCGATGACTGTATATATTTTGCCTTTTTTGCCGCAGTTTGGACAAACTGTCTCCTTTAATTTCTCGCTGGTGGATAGCAGATATCTTCTACCACACCAAATGCAGTAAACCTTTCTTGTTCCCAAACTCATTCACCCCTTTTTTTGCATCCAAATCGCAAAATGGTGTTCACCAGTCACCGTACCTTTAGAGAGATTTTCAACAGGAGCATGTATAAAATGTTCTTTACCTACCCAATAAATCCTTCCCATAAACTACTTTTCCTCTCGCTATTGTGGCGTAAACGTTTACCTCACTGTCTATTATGGTTATGTCGGCGTCTTTGCCTGGCTCCAAGCTTCCCTTCCTCTCACCGACACCAATAACTCTTGCAGGGTTTACAGTTGCCATCCTTAAAACTACCTGTAAGGGGAGACCCGCAGCTCGGACAGTGTTTCTTATGGCGGCCTCCATTGTCAGAGTGCTTCCTGCAAGGCTTCCGGATTCCAGTATACAAACACCGTTTTTCACGGTAACCCTCTGGTTCCCCAATCGGTACTCTCCGTCTGGCATCCCAGCAGCCATAATGGAGTCCGTCACAAGAACTATGAGGCTGGGATCCTTCACTTTGGTCAACAGTCTTACTGCTTCTGGGTGCACGTGAATATTGTCAGAAATAACCTCGGCTGTTAGCTTCTCACAAAGTAGAGCCGCCCCTACTGTCCCAGGCTCCCTGTGGTGGAACCCTCTCATACCGTTAAAAATGTGGGTTGCGTGGCTGAGACCAAGACTAACTGCCTCCACGACTTCACTGTAGGTGGCGTCTGAGTGGCCAACTGCGGCCACCACTCCCAGTTTGTGGAGCTCTGCCAAAAGTTTCTCAGCTCCCTCTAATTCGGGGGCCAGCGTCACTATTTTCAGCTGTTCACCTGACATCTTCCACAAATCTTTAAACTCATTCACTGAAGGGAGCCTTATGTGTTTGGCGTTGTGGGCTCCCCGCATTTTAGGATTAATGTAGGGTCCTTCGAGATTGATGCCCAGTAGTTCGGCCCCCCCTGTTTCCCTCCCCACCATTTCTCCAAGAACCTTCACAACTTTTAGTAGGCTATGGTGAGGGGCGGAAACTGTTGAGGGGAGAATGGATGTCGTCCCGTGTCTAGAAGCAAAAAGAGCTAAACCTGTGGCTGCTTCTTCTGAGGCTTCCATCACGTCGTGTCCTCCTCCTCCATGGATGTGAATGTCTAAGAATCCGGGAACAGCTATTTTGTCTTCAAAGTTTAAGGTTTTGGCACCGCTGGGAACGGTCAACTCGCCATTAACTCCCAAGGATACTATTCTGCCTCCCTGAACTAGAATAACGCCGTCACTTATTTCCCTTAAGGGTGTAAGTATTCTACCGCACCTGACTGCAAGAATTTCCCCAACCATAATAAATCACAACTCCGACTTCTGAAAGGGACAGTTCCAAGACAGGGGCTGAGACTGCAGAAAGTAGTGGAGTCTTAAACGTTTAACCGGCTGTAAACTTGTCTTTCTGATAGGGGCGGAATGCTATTTAAGAATTTTTAAGTGTCTGCGCTGTTTGCACAGTTTTTAATTTTTGCCTTCATTGTGTGTTTGCTGAATTTTTTGCAACTTTACATTGTAAATTTGAAAAATTTTCAGAATTCAAATGTTTTTTTGAAAAAAGTAGAAAAAGGACAAAGGGGCACATTGTTGAGATGTAATCATTAGGAAGCCCTCACCTTTTTAAGGGCGAAACAAATTGAAAAATATAATAAAACCCATTGGGTGAACACCCCACTCCACTGCTCGGTGGGAAACCCCATAATGTAGGTACGTGGAAGTATGTTGGATTCCCAAATGTTTTATGTTTTTAGGGTTAGAGTCCACTTCCCCTTTTTCTAGGCGAGAAGGTAAGGTGTGAGTATGGAGCATTATATGCTAAGGGAAATTTATGAGCAGCCCGACGCCCTCAGGAGAACTCTCCTTGAAGAAGGGAACATTGAGAAGGTTGCCAAAATTCTCTCCGAAAAAGAGTATAGGTTCTACCTTTTCGGGTGCGGTTCCTCTCATTATATCTGTCTCTGCGGAAAATCCGCCCTAGAAACCTATGCCGAAGTCGACGCATATGTCACACCTTCCTCAGAGTTCTATGAGTATCCTCCACCACAAGCCAAAAGCCAAGCAGCAGCCTTAGGAGTCTCCCGCTCAGGCGAAACCACCGAAACCGTCAGAGCAATCTCCAAAGCAAACCAGCTTGGAGCATTCACAGTAAGCATCACAAACACCCGCGAAAGCAGCATGGCCAGAAACTCAAAACTAGCAATAACAGTCAATGCTGGAGAGGAGAAAAGTGTGATAATGACGAAAACCTTCACCACCCAAGTTTACGCACTCCAGCTCCTAGCACTCCACTACGCCCAAAACAGGGGCAAAGATGTGGGAAAACAGTTAAGCCAGGCAAGGAAAATGCCAGAACTCGCCCAAGAAACGCTCACCCTGGGCGAAAAGATGCGTGAACTAGCGCTAAACTGCGGTTCACAGAAATTCATTTTTCTGGGAGGAGGCTCAAGCTACGGAGCCTCCCTTGAGGGAAGCCTAAAACTCAAAGAAACATCCTACATTCACTCAGAAGCCTACCACCCACTGGAGTTTAGACACGGCCCAATAGCAGTAGTTGACGAAAAAACCCTTGTAATATGCTTGGTTCCAAAAAGACCCAGCAAGGAATACGTGGAACTCATCAAAGAGATAAAAGAGAAGGGGGCCAACGTTCTAGCAGTAACGAGTGGAGCTAACGTTCCAGCCAACCAAACCCTTACCACCCCCGGGGTGGACGAAGCTCTCTCCCCCACCATTCAAATAATTCCTTTGCAATTGTTTGCCTATCACTACTGTGTGGGTAATGGCTTGAACCCGGATGCACCTCGCCACCTGAAAAAAGTTGTAAAAATATAAAATGAGTCATTTTTCAAGTCGGGTTTTCAAATCCTTCTCAAGTTCCTCCCTAACATCTGGAGTTACCGTCATTTTCTGGTTTTTGAATCCCATTATTAGGGCTCCAATCACGGGATACTCTAATGGTTTAGTTAACTCAGCTCCAGAAACATGTTTTTGAACTTCGCTCTGGAATAATTTCCAAACAGGTTGGGATTTGAAAACACCGCCCGCAGCTCCAACAGTGAAGCGCCCCTTCATGTTTAGCTTTTCTGCTAGGGCTTTAACTGTCAGTGCCAGTTCCCTCGCAGCATCCTCCAGTATGTTTTGGGCCACCTCGTCTCCGTTTTGGGCGGCTTGTGTAACTAGGGGGGCCAATGATGCTAGGTCTCGGGGCTTCATTTCTTCATAAACTTTGGAGATGATGTTTTCAAACTTGGAAATTTTTAGGTGATTGCAGAAGATTTCCACAAGACTTGTATGTTTTCCGCGGCCGTCATAAGCCTTGGAAGCACTCATTAATGCCTTTTTTGCTATGTAGAAAGCGCTTCCCTCATCTCCTATAAGCCATCCCCAGCCGCCTACAACTCCTTCTTTTCCCTCTGGACTAACTCCGTAGGCTATGGATCCAGTTCCCGCAACCATGACAATTCCGGGCTCTCCACAGGTGGCAGCGTGAAAGGCAATAACTACATCATTGACAATTATATGTTTTCTAGCAGTCACAAGGGGCTTTATAAATCCTGAGATTATCTTTCTGTCCATTTTAGTGTTGAGACCACCTATACCAAAACAGCAGACGTCAATACTGTTTTTAAGCTTAGGGATAGCTCGCTTAAGGGCGAGAGCAACACTCTTCTGGGCTGCTTCTACACCTACCACGTGGTAGTTACTGGAACCAGCTAATCCCACTCCCAAAATTTTGAAATTTTCATCAGCCACCACACATACAGTCTTTGTGGCCCCACCATCAACTCCCAAAACTAACAAGGCTACGCCTCCGCCAGTTCACCACTTTAAAGAGTGAAGGTTGGGAATCAAATGCGAACTTCTTCGCTTAACGAATCAAAAGAAATAACTGGTTACCTGTCTTATAAAGCATCCCACGAAGAGCAGAAATATATTAATTGTCTTAACGCAAATACGCTTGAAATTTTTTAGGGATTCGCTGGAATTATGGTTGGTACAAGGGCAAACGTATCGGGTACTTTTTTCCGCGAGTATATTTTGTTACTTTCTGGTGAGAAGTTGGTTTCTGGTTATGGGATTAGTCCCTTTTCTTTGAGGAGGTTGTTTATGTATGTTTTTCTGTCTGGAATTTCCATGATTTTGTCTTCAGGCTTCCTTACGAGGGTTATGGCTTTTTGTGGGCATGTGGGGTAACAGACTCCGCATCCCACGCATTTTTCCTCGTTTACCACTGCGAAGTCATCTACCTTTATTGCTTGCATGGGACAACGCTCGGCGCAGGTTCCGCAGGCGGCGCACAGCTCGGTGTCCACCTTGCTTACATAGTTGGATTTTGCCACTGCTCTGGGGAGGTTCATTTCTTTAAGCATTCTGAAGAATATGCAGCAGCACCCGCAACAGTTACATATTGTGGTGATTTTTCCCTGGTGATTATCTGTCATGTGGACGAGACCTTCCTCGTTGGCTTTTCTGAGAATTTTTATGGTTTCCTCTCTAGTTATCTCTCTCGCCATTCCGTGTTTTACCATATATTCTCCCATACTGTCAAAGTGCAGACACACCTCAAGGGAGTGGTTGCATCCATCTCCGGTAAAGGCTGCAATCTGTCTACAGGGACAATGGGCAACTGCGAAGTAGTTTAGTGGTTTGAGGAGTTCCATAACATCTTCAAAGGGGGTAATCATGGATTTGGGAGATATGGCAATGTCTACGGGTATGATGCGGAATATGATCTGTTTCCGGTCACCCACTTCATAGGCAAATTTTTCTTCAAAATAGTTTCTCCACAGGGGGGCAAGTTTTAGTGTTCTCTCATCTCTTCTTCCTGGCCAGAAGGGAGTCTCCCAAAACCCCACCACAGATGGTAGCAACCGGTAAAGCAGTTTTCCTCCCTTTTCTACGGCTAAAACTGTTCCTCTGCTAGCCATACTATCAAGCTTCTCTCTAAGAATTGCGGGGTCTTCATTTAGCTCGGCGGCTATTTCCTCAAGAGACTTGGTAACCATAGGAAGGTTGAGTGCTAGTTCCGCCTCTTCAGGGGTGAAAAGGTTTTTGAGAATCTCAATGGCTCCTTTGCTTTCTGGAAATCCAATGGGAACCTGATCAAGCTTCTCTCTCAGCCTTCTGTAAATCTCATCCAATTATTAATCCTCCAACAATTTAGGTTATTGGATTGGACATGAGCTGAATTCCATTATAAGACTTTTTAAACCTCTTGTACTTGTTTGAGCTGTTGCGGCCGAAAACGGGGTGCTATGCCATTGAGGCTCTCAAGAATTCTGTTTTTGTCCTTTTTGATAAGCGGTTATAGCTGGTGAAGAATGCCCTAAATGAAGCTTTTTTCGAAAGGAAGGGAGTTTTCGAAGCGGTTTCGCGAGCATGGCATGTTCCAGTTTATTTTTTATGCTTTGATTCTTCCATTCCTTATCCTAATAGTTATATGTATTTACCGTTGTGGGATTTGTAGATTTTCATCCCTTCCCTCTCACCTTTATCATTAGGGGTTCATGGAGGGCTTTCGCCGCCAACGGTAAAGGACGGCACATGGGATGTTTTGCGGCTATGTTCC
>JAHQXB010000105.1 GCA_029856435.1 Candidatus Jordarchaeia archaeon | reverse complement strand
CCGGAATAGAGGGAAGATGGGGTGGAGAAGTAGCAAGAGCGGCTTCTGGGTTAAAGGTGAGCGACGGAGTCGAAATAGTTAAGACGCTTCTTAAAAAATATGAGGACAAAGCAAAAGTTGGAATGCCCAGTGAAGACCACATGCCCAAAACCTACGACATGAAAACTCTAAAGCCCAAAAAAGAATACCTAGAACTCTACTCAAAAATGAAGAAAGAACTGCAAGACCTAGGCCTAAACTATGAAGCCTGGTAAAAGTGAAGAATGGCGTCATCATTTCCCCATTTTTTTGTGGCTTTTTTGCCCCTCTTTCCCTTATGTTCACCGTCGTTACTTCGCCCATTTTTGAGGACATTAAGTATCCTTCTCTCTCCTACTTCCCTGTTCCCATTTAGGCTTAGCAGTACCTTTCTTTTCCTTCAACTGCTATTTCTAGCCTGCGTTTCTTTATAAACTCTTTAATCTTCCGCCTATCCCCTTGGGCTCTAAAGCTTTCGGGCCACCTCCTCTTCAGGCATTTGTAAATTATTCCTGTGAAGTTTACTTCGGCAATTATAGAAGTATTAAGGCAATTATAGAAATAAAGTGCAGTAAGAATTTATACTAGAAGTTACAATTAAAATTTTAACCTAAAATTTGACAGTTGTTTACTTCATCCATTGTGAATATTTATGGTTGGGGCGTTTTTCAAGTGGTTGGAAGCCAGTTTTTCGATAAGTTGGTGGAGATTACTGGGCGGAGTAATGTTTCCCGCGAATCTGAAATCTTAGAAGAGTATTCTAGGGATCTCAGCTTCACTGCTGCCAAAAAAGCCTCCTGCATAGTTTGGCCCAAGAATGTTGATGAGGTTAGCAAGATAGTGAGGCTTGCGGCGGAGCACTCATTCACACTGGTGCCTGTGAGTTCAGGTAAGCCCAGACTTCGGGGAGACACTACGCCCATGGCTGACAATTCAGTTATTGTTGATTTGAGCAAAATGAACAGAATTATCAGGATTGATAGAAAAAACAGAGTGGTCATGGTTGAGCCCGGGGTAACATTTAGCCAGCTGGTGCCAGAAGTAAATAAGCATGGTCTCAGATTGTTGATGCCTCTTCTTCCCAAGGCTTCGAAATCAGTTCTCGCCAGCGGTCTGGAAAGGGAACCCGTGACCATGCCCAAGTATCACTGGGATTCCTCAGACCCCCTGCTCTGCACCGAGGTGGTTTTCGGCACCGGCGATATTTTCAGAACAGGTGCTGCTGCGGGGCCCGGAACCCTTGAGGAACAGGTGGAGTCCGGTGGAGCACAGAAGAGTCCCCTAGGCCCCACACAGTTTGATCCCTTCAGAATTTTGCAGGGAGCACAGGGCACCATGGGCATTGTAACATGGGCCACAGTTAAGTGCGAGGTTCTTCCCAGCGCCAGGAAGCTTTTCTTTGCCGTCTCGGATTTGCTTGAGAGCTTCCTAGATTTTGCCTATGGAGTTCTGAGGCGGAGATTGGGAGACGAGTTCTTCATCCTCAACAATATGAGTCTGGCCACAGCTCTGAGAAAAGATACTCAAGAGATTCGTTCACTTAGAAATGTTTTGCCTAAATGGATTTTGATTCTCTGCATTTCGGGCCACGGGAAGCTGGCTCAGGAAGAATTAGACTACTTGGAGGGAGACATCAAAGATATTGCTCGCGATACTGGTGTGAATCTATTGTCCGAGGTTAAGGGTGTTTCAAGCGGTGAGGTTTTGGGCTTGCTTGGCAGGAGCTGTGAGGAGCCCTACTGGAAACTGCGGTTCAAGGGAGGCTGCCAAGAAGTGTTTTTCCTCACAACACTGGACAAGACTCCCGAGCTTTACAAAACGTTTACCCGAGTAGCTGACGAAGAAAGATACCCGCCTGAGGATGTGGGGGTCTATATTCAGCCTCTGGTTCAGGGCTGCAACTGCCACTGCGAATTTGACATCTACTACAATCCCCAAGACACCATGGAAGCCAACAGGGCAGAATACTTGTACCTGAGAGCAGGTGAAGTCCTCATAAAAAAGGGAGCCTTCTTCAGCAGACCATACGGCCCCCTCACCGAGACTGTTTACAGAAACTGCTCACCGGAAACCGTTGTGGCTCTGAGAAAGGTTAAGTCTATTTTTGACCCCAAAAACCTGCTGAATCCTGGAAAACTATGTTTTGGAGGAGTGTAAAAAATGGCTGCGAGTCTTAGCGATTATGAGAAGCTGATGGCAGGCTGCATCAGGTGTTCAAACTGTAAGTTCATCCCCGCATTGCAAATAAAAAGTCAGAGGTTCTCAGCCATCTGTCCCGCCATTGAGCGATACAATTTCCACGCCTATTCTGGCGGAGGAAAAACGATTATCGCCCAAGCCATGCTCAAAAACAGAATCCAGTACACCGAGGAGCTATTGAAGGTGATTTATCGCTGCACCGCCTGTGGAGGGTGCGATATTGCCTGCAAATTCTTCTTTGAATTGGAGCCCCTAGAGGTAATATTGGAACTGAGAAACCACTGCGTGGAGAGCGGCGCAGGCCCCCTGCCTCAACACAAAAAATATATTGAGAGCGTCAAACTTAACCACAACCCCTATGGTGAAAATCACGAGGAGAGGCTGTCTTGGCTCCCCAAAAACACCTCTTTTAAGGAGGGCTCCGAGACCGCCTACTTTGTGGGATGCACAACCTCATATCGCAGAAAGGAGATAGCTCAAGCCACCACAAAAATATTTGACAAAGTAGACCTAGACTACACCCTACTGGGATCCGAAGAGTTCTGCTGCGGAAGCCCCCTAATCAGAGTAGGTGATAGGAAGGACGCCCTTGAACTTATGCGAAAAAATGTTGAAAAACTCAAAAACCTTGGAATAAAGAGAATCGTAACCAGCTGCGCCGGGTGCTACAGCATGTTCAAAGTGGAGTATCCCCGCTACCTCAACACAAACTTCCAAGTCATACACACCTCAGAACTACTAGACAACATGCTAAAAGAGGGCAAATTAGAACTAAGCAAGGAGGTTCCCCTAAAGGTAACCTACCATGACCCCTGCCACCTAGGAAGAAACTCTGAACCCTACACACCCTGGCAGGGACAAATGGTGAAAGTTGTTTCGCGAATCTACATTCCAGTTCCCCCAAAGGTCATACGGCGTGGAACAAACGGCGTCTACGAGCCTCCCAGAAACGTTCTGAGAAGCATTCCGGGCCTGGAGCTTGTGGAAATGGAGAGGATAAAGGAATACGCCTACTGTTGTGGAGCCGGAGGAGGGGTGAAGTCTGCCTTTCCAGATTTTGCCCTCTGGACGGCGAGCAACAGGGTTGAGGAGGCTAAAGCTACGGGAGCAGAGGCCCTAGTTTCCTGCTGCCCCTTCTGCGCCACAAATCTTAAGGACGCCATCAGAGAGAAGGGCGAAAAGATGAAGTTCTATGATTTGACAGAACTCGTTCTAAAAAGTATGGGAGGAAGCATATAAATGTTGGATAGAGAAGTTTACCGAGCCTTGGAAAAAATTGTGGGAAGCGAAAACATTACTGAGGAGCCAGCAATACTGGACACCTACGCCTACCAGTGGTGCACCGAAGTTGAAAAAGCATCGAGAGGCGAGGAACCATCACGGTTCGGCTACAGGCCCGAAGCAGTGGTACTGCCCTGCTGCACAAGCGAGGTCCAAGCAATAGTGAAAGTATGCAACCAGTATGGCATCCGATTCAAAGCCCACAGCACCGGCTTAGGAGTGTGGGGAGCGGTATCCGGCCCTGGAACAATACAACTGGATCTCAGGAGAATGAACAAGATTCTGGAAATAAATGAGAGGAACATGTATGCAGTCATTGAACCCTACGTGACCAATGCTCAGCTCCAATCTGAACTCATAAAGAGGGGATTAAACCACCACATGCAGGGAGCGGGCCCCCAAACTTCACCCCTAGCCAGCCACACCTCCATGGTTGGGCCAGGTTTCACCTCTGCCAGCACCGGGTTTAGCGGCCGCAACGTTCTGGCGGTAGAATGGGTTCTGCCAACGGGTGAAATTCTCAGACTGGGCTCACTTAACTGCAGCGAAGAATGGTTCAGTGGAGACGGACCAGGTCCAAGCCTTAGAGGAGTTATGAGAGGCTTTATGGGTGCCTATGGTGGTCTGGGGGTTTTCACCAAGTGTGCAATTAAGCTTTATCCGTGGCCAGGTCCTCGAGAGTGGAGGGTGAGCGGACTCATCCCTAATTATGAGTTTGAGGTTCCCCCCTACTGGAGAATGTTTGTGCTCAACTTTCCGGACTGGGACTCCTTTGAGGAAGCTTACTACAGGATTGGGGAGGCTGAGGTCAGCATGATGGCTATGGCCTCCTCTCAGGAAGGGTTGGCTACAATGTTTTCCAACACTAGGGAGCAGACCATAGAGAAAATTTTGTCGGATCTTATGACTAAGGTTCAGAGGTACTTCATAGTGCTGGTCGCCGCGCATACTGAGAGGGAGTTCAACTATAGGACTAAGCTTGTGAATGAGATAGTTAAGGAAACGGGCGGTGAGGATCTTGTTGAGAAGGGTGTTGTGAAGCCGCCATCAATAAGCTACGCTGAAGGCGTTAGAAACATGTTGGGAAGCCACGCTTTCCGCTTTACAAGCTGCTTCCAGAGCACTCATGGAGGAATGGACACCATATCCATGTCCATAAACATAGCCAAGGTAAACGTGCCCATTAAACGTAAATACATAGAGAAGGAGCTAATCGGTGACGACAGAGGAGAAGGTATGTGGATCACATTCTACGAGCAGGGACACTTTGCACACATGGAAGTACCCACAATATATGACCCCGCAGATCCCGAATCCTGCAAGGGATACGCAGACTACTCCATGGAGTGCAACAAGGCAGACATAGAGCACAGCTTGGGAATTCCGTTCTTCATTGTGGGAGACAGAATGCACGACCTATTTGGCCCCCACTGCTGTAATTATCAGAACTGGCTCCGCAAAATAAAGGAAGCATTCGACCCCAATGGCGTATCGGACCCGGGACACTACATATCCCCCAAAAAATGAGCAGACACTGTGCGGCCGATCAGAGGATGTACTGTGTGGTGGGTTAATCCTTTAGAGTTAAATTTGAGTCTTGAGGGTGGTGTTTGATGAAGGAGGAAACTCGTAGTCAGGTTAAACAGGCTATCATAGGGTTTGCAGAGGCAAGTCTGGGTAAGGTTGAATTCACTGTTGATGAGCTTAAGAGGGCTTTTCCCTTCCACTCCATATTTTTTCCTGACGAAGCTTTGTTGTCGTTCAAGGTACAGAGAAGTCTGGTAACAAGGATGGGTATGACGCTTTATCCGAAGATGGCAGTAATAATTGCTAGGGATAATTATAAGGGTGTGCATCGTAATTATCCGATTTCTGGTAGAGTGTCGGCGGAGAGAGTGGGTGTAATGGATCGAATTGTAGATGAGTTGCGTTCTGGTAGAAGGAGCCCCAGTTATGACAGTGAAATGAGAGAGATTTTCTCTGTTGCCGGCGGGAAACCTATAGAGCTTTCCATCATTGCTGATTTATTTATTAGTGATTTTAAGCCGGGCCCGCTTTTCCTTGAAATTAAAAGCCCCAGACCAAACTTGGATATTTGTGCGGAATCTAAGAAAAAGATGCTTTATTTTCGCGCAATATTTGAGGGCAAGAAGCCTGAAGCCTATCTTGCTTTTCCCTATAATCCTTTCATTTATAGAGAAAAATATAATCATCGGTTCACTATGCAAATCATGGATTTGAATAGGGAGGTCTTGATAGGGGAGGAAATGTGGAATAAGATAGGTGGTGCTGGAACTTATGAAGAATTGTTGGAAATCGCTGAGGAGGCGAAAAATGCTATTTTTAAGGAGGGAGCTTGTTAGAAAAGGTATAAGGATTGAAATATTTTTGTTCCATTTAATCTGCATCGCTAATTTTTTTAAAGATTAGTACATATTCGTATCTCAGTCGAGCGTAACCGCCAAGGATGGGTCTTCTTATTATTTTGTCTAGAATGAAACCAGCCTCTTGGGCAAATTCTATGTACTTCTGGTGGATAGGGAGCTTCTTTTCCTTATAGGTGACGTCTCCTATTATGGTTACGCAGTACCTGTCGGGTTGCAGAACTTTGTTCATTTCTTTAAAGGAATTCCTCATGTCTTTGTAGTAGTTATCTATTCTTTCGTCGCCTTTTCCTCTTAGGCCGACCATATCTTTTACTAGAGTATCTGCGTTAATGTTCAAATATGATAAGGCATGTAGGTCGTTTTTAATGTAGTCTACAGCTATACTGTATGGTGGTGAGGTAATGATTCCAGCGAAGTACTCTCTAGGAAACATTTCACTTAATTTTCTTGCGTCTCCCTCTAATACCTTAACATTTCCGAGCTTAAAATCCAACTTTTGCTTCAAATCTTGGAATTTTTCTACAGTCTTCAATATGGCGTCTAAGTTGTTGTTGAAACCCTCCCACAAAGGCTTCTTAATGTAAGTGTAATCAGATAAAGCGTATAAATAGCATAATTGGTAAAAGCAGTAAACCCTATCGTCAGATATTAATTTAGGTTCATTCTCTAGGTTCTTAACGTATAACTCGAGGTTTGAAGTCTTCCCAAGCACTCCTCTCATTTTTCTGTTAAAATAGTGGAATACTTTCTCCCTAGGAACTTCTTTTATCATTTCGGTTGTGAGGTCCAGCAGTTCACATTTTACTCTTGACATCAAAGTACATATTGGATTAATATCCACGCCCCAACTATCTATGCCTATAGTCTTAGCTTCAATAAGCGTCGTCCCACTACCAACAAAGGGATCAAGAAGCCTATCTTCCCCCCTAAGCCCCATCCAGTTGATAAGAGCCTTTACCATTTGGGGATGAAATTTCGCTTTATATGGATAGAACCAGTGTGTTAAGTACTGGTTTGTTCTGCCAATTTGCCCTTTCCCCCTAATATTTGAAATATAGTAGTGAAAAGTTTTTTCACCGTTTACCTCCTCAAAATAAGCACACCTCCTCCTAAAAGCCTCTAGATCCCTCCACCAACGGGATAACTCCATCTTAGCAAGCTGAGCCTCATAAATAGAGCCAACATCATCAAAAAGTTTAACATTTACAGGCTCAGGTATACCATTGAGAATCCAATCCATAATGGGCTCAGCCATATACATGGTTGTCTCCTGATCTTTCACCATCCTCAATTACCTCTGTTCCCTTCAGCACTCTTTCACCACGGATGTACAATCACCATTCTCTCTTTTTTCGGGCTCTCTTAGATAGGTGTGAGCAAAACCTACTAAAATATTTAATCGTAGCACCCCCAATTGCATTATTTCTGAAAAATTTTTAAATCCCACGTTAGAGCGGTAATCAGCACCTCTTCTCTAGGCTTTATCTTCCCTTTGATTTTGTGGAGGCGAGTGAAGAACCTCCCTACCCCAAGGATTCTCTTCTCCGGTGTCCTTTTTACAATCTCTATATGGTTCTTCCAGAGACCTAATACCCTTTACATCTTTTCTGATTATGGGGAACACTGAATGATGACAAAAGGCTACCACTAGTCTAGGTTTTCAAGATTTCTTCTTAAGTGGCGTTAATGGTTTCTTTGACTTCTTTGTGATGTTTTCTTTAGGGAAAGCTGCCGTATAAATACCTTGGTATCTGGGAAAGGATTTTTAAATTTCACCGGAGGGTACCTCATCGTGCTCTGAGTCAATTTCCTCTTCGGTGTCGTATTTTGCAACAATAATGTCTGTGAGCTTGGCGTTTTACTTCAATGGTCTAATAAAAATTTCTTCGTATGTCTATTCACCCGATTTCGTCCCTGGGATCCAAAACCATGTCTCTCCCGAGTTTCAGAGGGCACAAAGATCTTGTATCCCTTTAATCTTCAATTTTTTTTAACCACTGCTCTTTCGGGAGTCACCATAAATTATTGAAAAAAATCAAGGGATACGCGCTTTTTCATGATTCAAATGTGACGTAAAACATACATTCGTCCTATTAGCAAAGAGTCAATTCAGAAATAAATAAATGAGCTGAAAAGATTAAAAAGGGGAGTTGAACCAAAGCCGTTCATTTGGTGAAAATGCGGGGAACCCTAAATGTTAGTAATAATTTCCTTTTTAGGATAGTAAGGTATTTGGGAATACGCACTTTACACTATTACTAGGCCATTAAAAAAGGCGGAGTTTGGGGAAATTTGCTTTTGAGAAGGGTGTCTTATTTTAGTTCTCTAACCTCTATTTTTCTTGGGTCGGCTGTGCCTAGCCCTTTTTCCTGTGCTAGTTTTAGATGTTTCACGGAGAGTGGGTCTACTCCTAGAATTTTTGCTCCTACTGCGTCGGCTGCTACGGGATCTTGGGAGAATATCATTACATTGAATTTTTTGGTTTCTCCTCCCAGTTCTCCTCTTATGTTTCCCTCTATTCCATCTATTATGGCTAGGTCTGGAGCCTTGTAGAGGTTTATGTCCACTATGCTTTGGTGTATTCCCTTGCCGTGGAACCTTCCCTTGTTTCCGCCAATGGTTGCCCCCAGCATGTTTTTGACTGAGAGTGTGACGCCGGCCTCGCCGTGCACTTTTAATACGGGAGCCGAAACCAAGTAGCAGTCCTTTAATGTTAGGGGTAACTCGTGTTCTTTTAACACCAAGGCTTGGGGATTCCTTACCTTCTCATACTGGTCCTTGTTTAGGTCTACCAGTTTTACCCCATACTTTTCGGCCAGTTGATGGTAGCCCCGGTCTCGGTAGGCTTGATTTGTGTCCGCCCAGCCGGCTCCCTCAGCAATGATTATTTCTCTGTTGTACTTTTTGAGGTATTTGATTATGGCTTCCACAGTTTTTGGAGAGGTGGTTGTGGGGTAGGGCTTATTTGCAATGAGGTTAGGTTTTATTACGATTTTTCTCTGGGGGATTCCGAGGTTCAATTCCCCTAAGCCAGCTGTCACCATTCTCTCCGGGTCGTCGCCCCTTACAACTATTACGAGGGGGCTGGATTTTTCCCGTTTAAGACTTTTTTGTTTCATTTTTTATCATTTTTACTTTATTCCGGCTACTCTTTTGGCTCTTTCCTTGTATTCCTGGAGCTGGTTCTGGTATTCTCCGTAGATTATCATTCTTTGGGCTTGGAGTGAGCCTTCTCCGTGTAGTGCAAGGACTTCTATTCCTCCGCCGATATCGGAAGCCATCCAGATTCTTATGAGTTGGAGCATTCTCAGCCTGTGTTCCGTGGGTATTCCCTTTTTGCCCCCTAGGTATTTGTCTATGTAGCCTCTCAATTCTGGGTTTTGGTAGTCCAGATAGGTTGGGGCTGTGACCAAGATTCCGCCGCACAGATCTTGCACCCACTTCACGAAGTTGTGGTAGTTTTCAGCAAAGTGGTATTTTGATATGTTGCTGATTACCGGATTGGGCACCGCTATTCCGCCATAAATTACGGGGTCGCTGCAAGAGGCCTTGGCCAGAGATTTTAGCATTTCCAAATAGATTATCATGTTGGTTATTTTTTCCCGGACGTGGGAAATGCGGTCGATTCCATTGTATTCAGCAATGGCCTGAGCCATTCCCAATTGTAGCTCAGTTAGGGCGATTCGGTAGCAGGATGCGGTGTGCCTGTGGAAGAACGAGAAATTGTAGGCAATGGTTCCCGCATACTGCCATTCACCGCACAGGAAAACCCTCTCCCAAGGTATAAAAACATCGTCAAACACTAGTAGAGACTCGGTGTGCATTCTTATGGGAACATCTACTGGAAACTCCAAGGGGCTTTGCTGGTACCTGAGGGGGTGACATATGTGTTTCAGCCCTTTAGCGTTTGCGGGAACTGCAAAGCACACAGCGTAGTCCCTGTCTCCCTCCCTCATAGCCCTACAGGGCAGAACAAGAATCTCATCAGAGTACGCCGAGGCTGTTATATGCATTTTCGCCCCTCTCACTATTATCCCTTCATCATTTTTGTCTACTACTCGAACATAGAAATCGGGGTGCGACTGTTCTGGGGAGGAAGGATGTAGACTTCTATCCCCCTTAACGTCAGTCATTCCGCAGGCTATGCTCAAATCCCTTTTTCTAACATGTTCATAGTATTCCCTGATTCTCTCAATGTATTCCTCCTTTCCCATAACTTGGGAGGTTACCCAAATGGCGTTTAGACAGTCTCCAGCCACATCCTTGGTGAAGGGTATCACTCCATCACCCAGCCGGGTTGCAGTAACTATCAGCTCATGTCTTTTCAGTAGGTCTTCCGCGTTTTTGGGAAGATAGTAGTGTCTGCTTATGGGCTCCCCTGTTTCTGGGTGCTGCGCCACAGCTAGCTCATGGTACCTGGGATCCTCAGCCATTTCATAGTCAAGGGCGGCGGTTTCCACGCCCACTTTTAGCATGGGGTGGGTGGTGACATCACTCACTTTTTCTCCAAGAATCCACACCTGTCGACCGTCCCTTAAACCTTCCTTATACTGCTTTACAGTTCTTAAACCCATGAAATATCACCTCCAAGGGTTGAAAAAATGTTTTCAATACCGAGGTACTTTAATCTTTTCCACAATTTATGGTGAAATCTCTAATCACATAAGGACTTGCCTCCTTTAAATTCCCCTCATGGTGAGACTTTAAAATGTCTCTTCATACTGGAACCGTAAAATTGAGGAGGGCAGAAATCGCAATCTGCACCCGGTGGGGACACAAAGGGTGATAAAATTTAAGTATTTTGAAGATTACTTCAAGTCAAGTCGATTAGAATGTGAGGTTTAAAGATGAAGGTTTATAAGGGAGGCCATTTATATTATCCCGAAATCCCCTTTTTTGGAATATTAGATGATACCGTGGGCCGGTTCCCAGACAGGTATGCTTTTCTACACCCCAAAAAAATGACTTACAAAGAGTTCGGTGAATCTGTGGGCAAAATTGCCACCGCCCTAGCAGACATCGGGGTTAGGAAGGGTGACAGGGTTATAATTTATTCTCCCAACTGTATCGAGTGGGAGATTGCCTGCTTTGGAATATCCAAGGCGGGAGGAGTCTTCGTCCCGATGAACCCCATGTTCCGAGAATCCGAAGTGGAATACGAGATTAAAGACGCCGAGGTAGAAACCATAATCATCCACGAAGGCATGTACCCCATCCTTAAAAATGTTAAAGGAAAAACAGGGATAAAAAACATAATAGTTATTGGACAGAAGCAGCCAGACACCCATTCCTTCAGTGAACTCTTGGAAAAGTACCCGCCAAACCCACCCAAATATAATTACAATCCCAAAGAGGATGTTGCCGCCCTCCTGTACACAAGTGGAACCACAGGACTACCAAAAGGATCGATGCTCACACACTATAATCTGGTTGCCAACACTATCCAATGGTCCAGCCACACTGACTTTAACGAAACAGACGTTTTCATAATACTCATCCCTCTCTACCACATCTTTGGCCTAGCATTATCCATGAACCTCACCATTTGGAACGGTGGGGCTCAGGTTGTAATGTCCGGCTTCAATCCTTCAGAATGGTGCGAACTGGTGGAGAAGTATCAGGTGACCTACAGCCTCTGTGTACCACCCCTCCTCAACCTAATAGTGAGACACCTTGAGAACCCAGAAGTCAAAGGTTATAATTGGCGTTCCTTCCACGTGATGGCTAATGGAGCTGCGCCAGTCCCCACAGAGCTCGCCAGAAAATTCGAAAAACTGGCAAAGGAAAAGTGCCAGGCAACCGAAGACTTACTAGTGGGGCAGGGATGGGGGCTCTCTGAGGCTGCTCCAGTGGCAGCAAATCCCCTCCACAGAAATAGACTGGAAACCCAAGGAATACTTATGCCAGACACATACCATAAGATATTGGATGTCTTGACCGACAGGGAGCTAACTGAACCGGGTCAGATGGGTGAAATAGTGATTAGGGGGCCACAGGTTTTCAAGGGATATTGGAGGAGGCCGGAAGCCACGGAGCAAGCATTCTGGACTGACCCCAAAACAGGTTTAAAATGGTTCCGAACGGGAGACGTCGCATACATAGACGAGGAGGGTTACGAGCACCTCGTTGACAGAATGAAGGAGATGATAAAGTATAAGGGCTATGCCGTGGCACCCGCAGAACTTGAAGACTTACTCTTCAAACACCCCAAAGTACTGGACTGCGCCGTAATACCAAAGCCGGCACCAGACCCAGCACTTGGAGAAATTCCCAAAGCCTTCATAGTACCTAAACCAGAATACAAAGGAAAAATAACCGAACAAGAAATAATCGACTGGGTGGCTGAGAGAATAGCGGCTTACAAAAAAATTAGAGAGGTAGAATTCGTAGAAGGCATACCCCGAGTCATCACCGGAAAAATACTCAGAAGAGACCTGATAAAGAGAGAACGCGAAAAGATGGGATTAAAGTAGCTAGAAACAGTTTTTTTAAGCTTCCCCCTTCTCCACATTTTTGGTGTATACATGTGTTTCAGACATCTTCACCTCACCAATCTGGAGATAAACTTTTTCAGCCGTTTTTAATGAGTTAAGGAGTTTTTGTTCAGAAGGTATGCTTAAAGGATGCAATTTGTGTCGGCTATTCGGAAAAATGGGATTTTCAAAATTCCAAAAAAATAAGAAAGGGAATGAACTGCTATTTTTGTTCTAATAACTGCTTCCCTGGATTCCCAGCAAGAGTTCGAGTTCTGTTATGTGTTCTTGCTCTTCCATCAGGATGTGTCTCACTTCATGTTCAAGCAAGTGGTCGTAGTATCCTTTCCCCTTTTCCTTCTTGAGGGCTTCAATGATTCCCCTATATGTATCCACTGCTTCTTTCTCGTTCTTCAGGTTCTGCTCAAGGATTCCCTTCACATCCTTAGCGGGATAGGTAGCTGCTATACCCATGCTGGGCACACCGCCAAGTAGCCCAATTAGTGTTCTAAACTTTTCCTGATGTTTCAGCTCATCGCCAGCGATTTCCTTAAGCCTTGCAATTATAGGCTCCGCGTTAATCCCATCAACAATTTCAGCGTGGCTTAAATATTGGACATAAGCAGCATGCTCCAACTCAAGAGCATGGTTCAATAATTCCAGAATGCTTTCTTTGGTCATTTATATCTCCTCTTACGCCTCCTCAATTGTAAGGAAGATACACGCTACGAAACAATATAAACCTTTTGTTTTTTGGTTCTCGGTGATGTAGAATTGTTCGGTTTCGCCTCAAAAAAGGGGTGTTTATAGGGCTTCTTTCACGATTTGGAGCCTTGTTAGGAAGATGGAATCGAATAAATCTGCATCACCTTTGGTTCTCTTTTCGCACATTTATAGTTTTGACATTTTTCTGTATGGTTGCAGCGGATTAAATCCTCCAAAAAACTTGTTCACAAAAAAGTAATTTAACATATATTTCCTTTCAACTCATAGCAACTGATATTCCTGTTCTATTTTAGGAAGCATGCTCCCATACCCTGTGCCCCTTTTAGGTGAATCCACTCCACATTTCCATATTTCTCGGCTTCCAGTTTTTTAGCCGTTGTTATTTCCTCCTCGGTATATTTAGACTGCGTAAATCTAGCGTTTAAACACTGTGCATATGCTTGAACTATGTTATTTTCGATGGTTTTTTCCACATAGTGGGGGTCTACGCGTTCTTGGCCTAGTTCCTTTTTAACTGTGGTGTACCCGTTCTCCATCTTCTTCAGTAAAGCCTCATTTATTTTTTCTTCAGGGAAGTTGATTACTCTTAGCATTGTGTGAATGTCGTAATCTACCAGAATTGTTGAGTGGAACAAGAATGTTGAGTAAGTGGAGTGGATTCCACTACCCGCAATTTTTCTGCCTTTAACAACGATGTCCGTGGTTTCAAGGCAGTAGTCCGCGTTTATGTTTAGAGCTTTTAATCCTAGGAGCACGCCCCTGTTTAAGAGTTCGAATTTTTGGGAAATCTTTGAGGGATATGTTCCATCGTCCAAGACGATGAGGGTGATTCCTATTTGTGAGTGCCACTCGGGGCACCCCATTATTATTGCACCTCCCCCGGTCATTCTCCTTGTGACGCTCATACTATTCCTTTCTATAAATTCAAGGTTGACGTCGCTTATGTCTTGGCTGTGTCCAATGACAACCGAGGGACGCGAGAAAAAGTAGAATCTTAGGATATTTGGCGATTTGCGCTCTTCTACGCTTTTCAACAAAGCTTCATCCAAAGCTAATCCCATTGGAGCTGTATAAGCCTTATCTCGTATAATGCGCCACTCCATCAACAAATTCCCCCTTGCACTTTCTCTTGTGATTTAAGGTCCTTGAAAATTAGTGAGCAGCAGTGGTCGCTAAATTTTAATTTGAATCCCTGCTTTTCGGCGTAGTTTGCGCCTTCCTGACTGATAAATGCTATGCCGTTGACTCCGGACTTGATGGCCAGTATTTCTGTGGAAATCTTGTGAGGGCCCCGGGGACGGGCGCAGCCCAGAATTATGGGTGTTTTCGGCAGTTTTATCCGGCTATAGGTGATTACATTAGCTATGCTGGATGGTTTCGGTGGTACTGTGTCCTTCATGGGCGTGTTTTCTAGTGGCATCAGTGCCACTATTACTAGGGCTTCGGGCCTATATTTCGAAATTATGTCAACAGCGTTTAATTCGCCATAAATTTTTCCGTAATTTAATCCCACAACGATGTGTGGGACACTCGGAATATTGTACCTATCGAGTAATTCCAGTGAGTGTTCAAAGTCCCTGGTAGTTTTTTGTAAATGGTACACTTTCTTGATGGTTTCATCATCGCCGATAATGTCAAGCATCACTGCGTCAACTCCCACCTCAGTAAGGCTTGACGCTAAATCCTGCGTAATTAGTCCAGTGTGTACGACTAGGAGTATATCATGTTGTTCTTTGATTTTTTTAAGGACGGGGATGAATTTTGATAGGGGAACGGTGCCGTCCAAATCTGATCCACCGCTGATTAGGATACCCTCGGCTTTCCTCCGCACAAAATCCTTAATTAGGGCCTCTAGACGCTCAGGGCTCTCGGCCGGAAACATCGATTCTAAAATTTGTGCTCTGCAATGATCACATTGTAGCTGGCACTTATGACCAGTAACACTTATGGAGCAGAACCGAAAATTATCTGCTGGTCTATGCTGGTCGATGCTGTAAGTTTGTATAGTTGGCGAATAGCACCAGATATTCATCCCAAAATTTTTAATCTTAATGTCTAAAGCTCTCTTGCGTTCCATAAGAAGGGGTGCGCTCTTCAACTTTTCTCTCCCCGCCGACTGATCTAGTAAACATTTGGCTTTTCACATAAAATCCTCAGCTCTATCAATGGTGGGAATTGCGGGTTTATTGGAGTAATCAAAAACTTGCTTCCCTATTATGGCAATATCTTCATTGTTTGGTTTGAAGGGAAAGTTTCTCAACTCACCCATGTATGCTTGAAATGGTGTACAATCGGAATAGGGTCTATTGCAAGCCACATCCAAAGTTTTTCCCGGGCATCCAGTCGTCATGAACGGTGTCCCCTTTAAAATATGATGCTCCAGTTGCTGTGCTTCCAAACCATAATCTATTATTTGGCCCAACTCGTTAAACTCCAGTCTCTCGAAATGAGTTAAACCGTTGGAAACTAGATAGGACAATAATTGGATGCGGCGGTATTGACCAATACTTGGTTGGGGATGGTTCTCCATGGGGGAAAGGGGCTCAGGAAAGAAGGAGAATAGGTGAACTCGTGCCCCCATATCTACTATTTTTTGGATAACAAGTGCCATTTCAGATTCTGTTTCACCGAGGCCCACGATCAAGTGGACTCCCACATTTCCTGTTCCAAACATCTCAAGAGAGTTCTCCACAACCTTCCAGTATTGAGACCACTTATGTGGCCCCTTAACGCCCTTACCCCTTAATTTATCAAACAGTTCGGGTGTAGCAGCGTCAATGGCAACACCAACTTTGTCGCAACCAAGCTCTTTTAACTCATTCAGCCAGCCTTCTTTTACAATCGTGGGGCAGATTAATGTGGAAACAAGATGTGGGGTGTGGTTTCGAATTTTCTTAACAACAGTAAGGGTGTCGGCGCATGCTCTTGGATTGGTAACCATTGAAACACAAACCCGCTCAACATGAGAACAAAAAGAGGAATTCAACGCAGAAACGATTCTGTCCAATGCATAAATAGGCCAATCTACACGAATAAAAGATTTATCTTTAAAGCGTTCACCAACCTTTCTGCTACGGCTCAAACCACAATACGCACAATTAGCCCTACAACCATTTCCATAAGTTAAAAGGAGATTAACACAGTACAGTTTAGCCCCACGATAAAATGAGCCGCTCTCAAAACCCAACGTCAATGCAGCAGCCAGACTCACCTGCAAGTAATCAGGACTCTCCAACAACGCATCCTCCTCAATAAACATATCCTTGATACCTCCCAGATTTCATATTTCCCTTCTACTCAATTCTTAATTATTATCGAAGAACGAAGAGAATTTTAACTATTTCGGGCACTCCATCATGAAATCCCAACGTTTCACACTTCCAGATGGGAACTTTCGGCTCAGTTAAGGCTTAAAACTCTCAAAAAAGGATTAAACTAAAAAGAAGGGAAAAATAATGTGCTGATCCCAATAACCAAATTACTCCTTTTTCTCCAGGTAGCAAACTCTATACAGTGCCACCTCCCAATTTCAAAATTGGAAAGTTTGTGATTTTTCAATAATAGCCTTTAAGGAAAAACGTTTAGTATAGAAACCCTGCACCCTTGGAAGTGGGCTTGACAATCTTTGAGTAAACGTCTAGCACTCCCTTCTTTACCTTGGCCTCAGGTGGCTTCCACTTTTTCAATCGCTCCTGCAATTCTTTCTCTGGGATTTTTAGGTCGAGTCTACGGTTTGGGATATCTATCGAAATAACGTCTCCATCTTTCACCACCGCTATTGGCCCGCCACTCATAGCTTCAGGGTCCACGTGTCCAATGCAGGGCCCCCTAGTGGCACCCGAGAATCTGCCATCAGTGACTAATGCGACACTGTTTCCTAGACCTGTACCTATAAGTGCTGCTGTTGGCTTAAGCATCTCCTTCATTCCAGGACCACCCTTGGGCCCCTCGTATCTTATCACTATGACCTCCCCAGAATTTATTTTGCGGCTCATAATTGCTTCCTGGGCATCTTCTTCGGAGTCAAAAACTCGGGCCTTTCCCTCAAACTTTAACATACCCGGGTCTACACCGGCCTGCTTAACCACTGCACCATTTGGTGCCAGTGTTCCCTTTAATATTGCTAGTCCTCCCTCTTTGTGAACCGGGTTGCTTTTCGGCCTAACCACCTCACTGTTTATCACCACTGCATCTTTAATGTTTTCGCCAATGGTTTTTCCAGTAACAGTCAATGCATTTAGATGGATGTCGCCTTCTAACTCTTTGAGTACTGCTGGTATTCCTCCTGCCTCATCAAGTTCTTGTACCGTGTAGGGTCCACTGGGATCCATGTTGCAGAGGTGTGGGGTTTCCCTACTTAACCTATCAAATAGGTCTAGGGGTATTTCTATACCCACTTGGGCTGCTATTGCTGGAAGGTGGAGCACAGTGTTTGTAGACCCCCCCAGAGCCATATCCACTCGAATAGCGTTTTCAAACGCCTCATAGGTCATAATGTCCCGCGGCCTAATGCCTTGCTCTATGAGTTTCATTATTTGTATTCCAGACTGTTTGGCTATCCTTAATCTTCGAGCGTCAACCGCAGGAATGGTTGCGGATCCTGTTAGCGACATTCCAAGAGCCTCGGTCAAGCATCCCATTGTATTCGCTGTGTACATTCCTTGGCACGAGCCACAGCCTGGCACCACGACCTCGGATATCTCCCTCGTCTGCTTCTCCAAATCTTTTGATGGCCCCAGGAGGATGTTTAGAAACTGCATTTCAAGAGCCCTTCTTCCAGTTATTTTTTCTCCCCGGTAGCATCCCGGCAACATAGGTCCCCCGTTCACCAGTATAGCGGGAATGTTGAGATAGCCTGCAGCCATTAACATTCCGGGCACAATCTTGTCGCAGGAGCCTATAAGAACCATTCCGTCAAGTTGGTGTGCTTCCACCATCATTTCAATCGAAGCCGCTATCAAATCCCTGCTGGGGAGAGGATACCTCATTCCCCGGTGTCCCATTGCAATGCCGTCACAGATAGCAATTGTGTGGAATTGGAGCGGTGTTCCGCCCGCCATTCTCACTCCCGCCTCCACTGCTTCTGCTACAGTGTTGAGATGTACATGCCCAGGCACTATATTGGTCCAACTGTTTACCACTGCAACAAGTGGTTTGTTGAGCTCCTCCTCAGTGAATCCACATGCTTTCAGTAGAGTTCTCGCCATGTATCCTTCAACTTGTCCATATACCTTTCTACTCCTCAATTCAGAAGACATAAAATAATCACCTTCTCCATTTAATTTCAAACTTATTTATTAGTTCAGAACGAGGCTAAGAACCTTCCTATCCGCTACAAGTTAAATAGAACATAAAAAGTTTCTAGTGCACTTCATATTTGGGGCGACACCTTTCGGTTAGCGAGTGATGGTGTTCCAAAAAGAATATTTTCGTTGGGGGTTATAGGGTTGACGGTGTTATGAATGACAAGTTATGCACCACCAAAAAGAGACCTGAGACCTGCCTCAACCCCAACACCAGAAATCGAAATCACGCCCCCAAACATGAAGATGGGGAAAAGCTGGAACGTAGTGAAGAAACTCAACCCCACACCTAATGCCAGAAGAAGCAGTCAACACCACCATGCTGATACCATGGAAGACTGCTGAGCCGCCTTCTGCGGCGCCCTCCAGTCAAGCAGTGGTTTGGAATTTTCGCTGAGAACGTGTTTTACGCTTATATAACAGGGTTATGGGCGAAAAATTTGCAGGCGTCACCCCCATATTCTTACATGCAAAAGCCCTTCAGGAGGTGACACCAAATGAGGGGCAAAATCCCAAATTGTTCTAAGTGGGTTGAAAAATATACACTTTCCGCCCTAA
>JAHQXB010000025.1 GCA_029856435.1 Candidatus Jordarchaeia archaeon | reverse complement strand
AACGTTTTATGAGACAACCTAAATGCTGAAAAAAGTTTATATGAAAACACAATGTTTTAAATCTAAGCCAATGTTAAACTTTGGTAATTAAGTGTTCGTTATGTTTCAAGAATCATTTGTGTTAGTAGTCTAGTTTGTGCTGAAGACTTATGCATCGATTATCAAATTGATGGTGTGTTTCACGTGGTTGGTGGTCTAATGCTTGAAGATGCTGCGCCTCCTTTGCCAGACAAGGAACAGAACTTTAGTGAATGGTATAATGAAATCATCCATAAAGCTGAATTAGTAGACCTCCGCTATGGTGTAAAGGGATTCATAGTATATCGTCCAAATATTGCAACAATAATGAGGCAAACCTATCGCTTATTTGAAGACGCGTTAGACGAACATGGGCATCAAATTTGCAATTTTCCCGTCGTAATCCCCCTAGAATTCTTTCAAAAGGAAGCAGAACATATTAAGGGATTTTCTGGAGAAGTTTTCTGGGTGACGCGGGCGGGCGACACTGAACTTGATAAAGCGCTATTATTGAGGCCCACTTCTGAAACTGCAATGTATCCTCTCTACGCCTATTGGATTCGCAGCTACCGTGATCTACCCCTAAAACTATATCAAAGCAATACTGTTTACCGATATGAAACTAAGGCCACCAAACCTTTGATTCGAGGCAGAGAGTTCTACTGGATAGAAGCACACGACGTTCACAGGACATTAGAAGATGCGGTAAAACAAGTAAAAGAAGATATGAAAATAACGATAGACGTTCTCCATGATCAGCTGGGTATTCCATTTCTACTTATGGAAAGGCCGGAATGGGACAGGTTCGCGGGAGCAGAAAAATCGTATGCGTTCGATGTTCTTTTCCCAGACAGGAATGTGTTACAGATTGCTACCACACACCTCCTAGGAGAGAACTTCTCTAGAGCCTTCGAGATTACTTTCGAGGATGTAGATGGAACCAAAAAATATGGTCAACAGACATGTTTCGGCATAGGAATATCGAGAATAGCCGCGACCATTATCAGCATGCATGGAGACAATTATGGCCTAATATTACCCTTTCACGTGGCTCCAACCCAAATTGTTATAGTTCCCATACCTAAAAAGGGGCAGAACGAACTTATAACGGAGAAGTGCGAAGAAATCTATCATAAACTTAAAGACCGAGGCTACCGAGTTAAACTTGACAATTCGGAGGATCGCCCGGGAGCAAAATTCTACCATTGGGAGCTGTTAGGCGTGCCCATAAGACTTGAGATAGGTCCCAAGGATATAGAAAAAGGTATGATAACAGTTTTTAGAAGGGACAAACGCGAACGCATACAGGTCAAAGAGGGAAAAATTTTGGAAGTCATAGAACAATTGCGGGAGGACATTTTAAAGGAGCTGAGGACGCGGAGAGAAAAGGACTTGGAAGAAAACATCCATGAAGCAAAAAGTAGAGAGGAGTTTCTAGAAATAGCGAAAAATAGGGGGGGTTTCATAAAGATTGATTTCTGTGATAATGCAAAGTGTGCAGAAGTAATTAAAGTAGAGACTGGAGGATACGAAGTAAGAGGCAAACTCTACGGAAAAGAAGAAAAACCGAAAGGCAACTGCATAATCTGCGGTGGAAAAGCAAAGTCAGTAGTATACGTGGCCAAAGCCTACTAGAATTGTACCACGGCAAACTGAAAACCTCATTATACTTGTAGTCCATAAACATTCCAAAAAATGGTGAATAAGTTGAGGGATATTCAAATTCCGTACGGCGAAAAACAGATTAAATTCAGGATACCCTCTGATTGGAACCTACTAGGCGTCCTATCGCCTAAAGTAACTAATAAAAGACTTGATTCTTATGAGGCGGTTTTGAGAGCGGTGAGAAATCCAGTGGACGCCGAAAAATTATACAGCATCGCACAGCGAAAAAGAGACGCCGTGATAATATCAGATGATAATGCACGTCCAACTCCATCAAATCTTATCATACCCCCTTTGCTTGACGAGTTAAACCGCGCGGGTATTTCTGATAGAAAAGTTACCGTTATTATTGGAGTGGGATTACACGAACATCTTAATGAAAGAGATATGGAAAAGAAACTAGGTAAAACTGTTTTAGAGAGAGTTAACGTACTTAATCATGATCCCGACAACAACTTAACCCACATTGGAAAAACTCCTCAGGGTGTTGAGATACTCATTAATAAAAAAGTTGTTGAGGCAGAGTTAAAAATTGGTATTGGCAGCGTTACCCCTCACGAGTTGATGGGCTTCACGGGGGGAGCTGGAATCATTATACCCGGCGTTGCGGGGAGACAAACAATTAACCAAAACCATTCTATGATTAAATTATTTAGAGCAGAATTTGGTAAAATTGAGGGAAACCTAATACGCAAAGATAGTGAAGATGCTGCTAGGTTGCTCGGATTAGATATGATTGTAAATGTCACTATGGACGTTAACGAAAATATATATGACGTATTCGCTGGAAATGTTGTCAGTGCTCACCAGAAAGCAGTTGAACAAGCAAAGAAAATTTATGGTGTGAGTCTTGAAAAAAGGGTGGATGTTGTAATAGCTAGTTCTCACCCAAAGGACGCCACCTTTGGCAAATCGATGAAGGCTATGTTCGCTTCTTCCCTAGCCGCTAAACAAAATGGTGTCATAATACATGTAGCACCCTGCTGGGATGGGCTATCCCACAGCGAAATTTTTGAAAAAATGCTCTTGGAGAATCCTAAACCAAAAAAATTGTTTAAAATGCTAGACAAAGGAAAACTTCCCGGAGAAAGCTGCGTCCTCTACTTATACTCCCTAGTTAAAAGTAAACACAAAATAATAGTAGTTACTGATGGAATAGAAAAGAAGGTCATAGAAAAAATCGGACTAGAATATGCTGAAGACCTAGAAACCGCTATAGAAAAGACTGGAAAGCAAAATGCGGATTGTGTAATATTTCCTTGGGGAGCTGTGACACTCCCTCTCCTAAAAGGTGTATAAAAGGGCAGTACTTCCACACTGCAATACTTTATTATTTCTATTGAAATATACTCCTACCTTTTCTATGCATTTTTAGAGTTGTAAGATAAACCCTTTTAAGAAAACAGATACATTAATAGTGAAGATTTAGATAATACTCTTATGGCAAGTACGGAGGAGTTTTATGCAGTTTTTTTCTGACCTACACATACATAGTAAATATAGTAGGGCTACTAGTGACAAAATGGATATTGAAAATTTGGTAAGGCATGCTAAACTTAAAGGTTTAAAGCTTCTGGGTTCAGGGGACTTTTCTCATCCAAAATGGCTGTCGGAGTTAAAAAGCAAACTGGTAGAGATTGAGGACTCGGGCTTTTTTAGGGTTAAAGACGAAAATGACGTATTCTTTATTCTTTCTACTGAGGTGTCAACCGTCTTCAATTACAAAAATACTTTCAAGAAGATTCATCACATTTTATTCGCTCCCAATTTCGAAGTGGTAGATCGAATAAACGAATTCCTAGCGAACTATGGAAATCTGGAGGTTGATGGAAGACCAGTTCTAAGTATCACTCCCGCCGAACTAGTCGAGAATCTCATATCTATCGACGAACGAATACTTATTGTTCCCGCACACCTGTGGACCAGCTGGTTTGGAGCATTAGGAGAAAACGGTTTCGACAGCCTAGAAGAGTGTTACGAAGACCAAGTCAAACATATACATTCTGTTGAAACCGGTCTATCTTCTGATCCAGCTATGAACTGGAGACTTAGCAAACTGGACAGATACGTCTTAATGAGCAACAGCGATTCCCACAGCCCATTTAATTGGAGGCTCGGAAGGGAGGCAAACCTTTACGAACTAGAAAAACCATCCTACACCGAATTGTTAGATGCCATAAAAACAAAAAATAAGAAAAAAATCCTTATGACCATTGAAGTTGACCCCGCATACGGAAACTAACTTCGACCCGCAGTTAGCCGTAAAATACCACTTCGATGGTCATAGGGCAGATAAACACTCCTCAAGTGAGGAGGTTTGTATGTCCCCTAAAGAGGCAAAGAAGATAGGTAACATCTGCCCGATATGTAGGAAAAAGCTGACCATCGGGGTACAACACAGGGTAGACGAATTAGCAGATAGAGAAGAAAACTATATTCCTAAAAATTTTATTCCCTATAAAAAATTAATACCCTTATCCGAGCTAATTTCCGTTGCCCTAGGAATTGAGAACCTTTACGCCAAACAGATTTGGGACACATACTACAAACTTGTGCATTCATTCAATAATGAGTACAATATACTGCTCAATGTTCCTAAAGAAGATATAGCAGGAGTGGTTAACGAAAAAATTGCTGAACTAGTAATCAGAAATCGAGAAGAAAAAATAAAGATTAGCCCCGGCTTTGATGGAGTTTATGGAAAAATAATTTTAGAAGAAGAGAAGAGCGAAGTAAAGACTCCAAAGCAAACACAACAAAAAAGCCTAGACACATATTTTAAAATTTAAAAACTGATTCAGACACACCTTCCGAAAAGAGTACCATCTTGATTTTAAATAGGAACATAAGCCTTCATTAAACATTGTTTATAAAATCCATATTTTGCGGATTCTTCGAAGCTATTTGGACAATTGTTCTTCCATTAATATGTTCGCCGATTTTCGTTGTGGTTTCACTGGCCTAATATAAGAAACTCTCAAAAAGAATTATGATGATAGGATGCTTTGCCACTCTTACAAAGGTTTCTCAACCTCTCGAAAAATGGGTTAATCAACAGTTATAACTAGGGTTCGTCGTTGTCAAATAAAAAAAGTTATTATAACCTTATTCCCAAATATTAATCAAAAAGATGGAAAATCCGAAAAAATCATTAATCTGTGTAATAAAAATATGATATCTCATTACAATAAAGTTCAATCTTACAGGAGGAAAAATTAATGCCAAAAGAGGATGAGAAAAAAGTATTCGCTGAAAAAGTAAAAATCAAAGCAAAGGAAGAGCGTGTACCAATAATAGTTCCCGCAGATTTTAAGGAAGGTGGAGCTATCTCCGCAAAAATTGTATTTAAGGGAGACGAACAAATATCGCCATTTTTGAAACTAGCAGTTCTATTCCGAAAACCTGTGATCTTTTTCAACGATTCCTTCTACATACCAAACAGCAGCGAATTATACGAGTTAAAATACAGATAAGATAAATAAGCCTAGCACAACTATTCCCCTCAAAACTTTACAAGTCCCCAAATAATACCCCTATTTATTAATTTTCTAAACGTAAAACCTTCAAAAAATAAACAAAAATAATACCTTTTAACAAAAACTAATTAAGAAATCAAATATTACCCCTCTTTGGTAATAATCCTCTAACTCAAACTTACAACAACCAACACACTCTCCCTCAAGATGCTCCCTCACTTACCTTTAAATGATGCGAAAAGCCGCCTTCCCCGGGCGATAGATTCGCAGGATCTTTGCTATGGTTTTTTTTGCCGCCATGTTCCCTGATAATTTATGGTTTTATCGGTGTTCTTCCTCAATTTTTAATATTTCCACCCCTTAAGTGGTGAGAAACAGTTTTGAGAAGCGCCAAAAAAGGCCCCAAAAACACGAGATTTTGCGAATCCATCGCCCGGAGATGCGATAAATCAAAGAAACTCTAAGCAACCGAAAAAGGAAAAAACAAAGCAATAAAGGTTCTTCCAACCAGAAAAGCTTGTAGAAGCAATTAACCGAAAACCGCTACACGCCAATACTATCGTATACGATATGAAATACCCTATGATTCGGCTAAAAACGTATTGTCAGAACCTCTATCCTCTAACCAGAAAACATATTGAGATAGTAAAATAACCCTCAAAGAACAAAGTTACCAAGACATATAACGAAGGGAGACTCACAAAATAAATTCTCTCCCCTCAACATTACCTAATTATTCCTCTGCAGCAAACAGCTTCTTCAGTCTACTAAGCTCAGTCATCATAGCATTCCTAAGATCAGTAATAGAGGCAGCATCCTGAACTGTGGCAGCCCCTACAGGAGGAGAAACAGAAACACTCGGCACACCAGCACTTGGTGGGGCACCAGCACTTGGTGGGGCACCCACTCTTGGTGGGGCACCAGCACTTGGTGGGGCACCAGCACTTGGTGGGGCACCCACTCTTGGTGGGGCACCAGCACTTGGTGGGGCACCCACTCTTGGTGGGGCACCAGCACTTGGTGGGGCACCCACTCTTGGTGGGGCACCAGCACTTGGTGGAGCACTGGTAACTGTTGCAGCTGGAGGTCCAGACTTTGAGAACATATCAAATACGTCGTCTGGTGCGGTTTTGCTGGCGAATGTTTCTAGTGTACTTGTTGTGGTTATTATTGGTTCCTCCGCAACTTCTGCTGTGGCTGTGGGTATGGATAAGTCTACTGCTGTGAGTTCGATTTCCATTCCTTTCGCGGCTTTTTCGAGTTCTTTTTGGAGTTTTTCTATCTGTTTGGTGTAGGCTTCTTGTGCTTTTTTGAGTGATTCGATATACTTGTTGGAGGTGCTGATTAGGGAGGAACATGCCTTTGAGACGAATCGTAATAGTTTCTCTTCTTTCTTGCCCAAGTTTTAACCCTTCTTTATTTGTTATATTTCTATTTTAATTTATGTTTTTAGTCCTTATCATTAAGATATGTGTAATCTTTTTTAAAAATTCTTCGGCTTTCCCAACTTGTTCTATGATAATATTGGGGTAGTTTTGTTTTATATTTTTCGTTGGGGGGGTAGCGTTTTTCTCTGGTGTGGAATAATGGCGATTCCCTTTTTTGGTTGGTGTTATGGTTTTAGATGTAAAGGTAAATCCAGTAGTTTTGGAAATAGTATATTGATACTAGTATTGCCATGTAGACCGCGTGGGCTGTTATTGTAGTGATTATTCTATATTTCCTTATCTGGAGTAGGAAGCCTAGTGTTAAGGAGAGGGCGAAATAAGAAGGTATGGCTATTATGGCTGATATGGAGCCGATATAGCTTGGGAATCCTATTGCAGTTGCAGTTTGAGGGTAGAGCAATATGTGTAGGGTTGAAAATATTATTGCAGTGGTGATGAGGCCAATCCATCTTCCAAAACTATTTTCCAGTCCTTGTTGTAGGAAGGCTCGAGTTGATATTTCTTCGCTGGGGGCGACTAAAAGAAACATGCTTAGAACCAGCAGTACGTATTGGTAAAGGTGGACTGCCATAAAAGATGCGTTATTGATGTTTGAAAATATTTCTGACATATAAGTGTCTAAGGGGGAGTACAGTGCCGCAAGTGTGTGGGTTGATGCCCAAGATACAAATAAAGAGATTCCCATCATTATCCCCCCACCTAGAGTACCTATTATGATGTCGTTTTGAACCTCTTTTTTATTCTTAAAGTCAAATCCCAATTCTTTCAGAGGTAAATTTCTTATCTTTAGGTATAGAAGAGGAATTACTACTAGGCCGAGCTGGCCCAAAGTGATGAAAACAAGAAACTCTGGGGTCAGTGTTGTAACCCATGAATCAAATAGCGGTATGAACATAAAGGGGAGGCCTAAGAACGCTCCTATAATGGACAGGATGTTTTGAAAAAGAAAAAGTAGAATAAATGAAGCTGTGTATCCCAATACTGCTGGAATCCAGCCCCACGAGGCAAGTGTCCTATGCTTTACTTTACCAGTTTCACCTATATCCAAGGAATTACCTGAGTCCGCTATATCTTCAAGTTTGGCTCCGCAATACCTACAAAATTCAAAATCAGTTAGAGGATATTTGGCTTGGCACCTTGGACAAACTTTAGTTTTCTTTGCCAATTTAGACACCTTAAAACTCTAAAAGGTTTTGACTTAACATACCCTCTTAGTTCGGATGACGTTTTCTATGAGAAATAATCTCATAATTTGTCTTTAAGAACTATGACTTGTGTAGTTTTTTAGAAACTTCGTTGGTCTATACAAATAATCTATCTATATATCAATTTTATCTACCAATTGAGTTATTATGCATTTTTCTCCATGGGATGTTAAAACTGGTTCTATTTAGAATAAAGTTTGTTAACTTTAGAAACTTCCAACTGTTAACGTTAAAGAAAAACCATTAAATCCATCATTCCTCAAAAACAACCATACATGCATGTGCCGTGCAGCCGACAAGCCCAGAATGCGGAGTTGAAGTTCGAAAAAGCCTAGGAGGGTAGAGCCATAATTGGGAACATCCCCCGACACAATTAACTTAGGTGTTACCTATTGTGTGCACGTTCGGAGAGTGTTCAAAGCCACCTATGGGAGCATGCTCGCAGTTGTCCCTAGGGTGAAAAACGCACAGATACGCTCAGGAGAAGGGTGTTTGAGCCGAAAAATGTATAGCGTATGATAGGCGCCACTCAGTTAACAGTGCCCGTCTCCCCCCACCGAAAGCAAGAGAGATGTGCCTGCTTCAACCGTTCTCCGGGAGGAGGCCTCCCCATGAAACTTGAGGGAGGAAGACAAGTTACGCAAGGTTAACGCTGGGTCAGAACGGATGTATTTTCATTCTGTTTAGCATCCGAAAAAGGAGTTTTCAAAGCCTCTTTTTCCAATTTAGAAACTTGTATTGTGGGGCTAGAACTAAGTGAATTAGTGTCGTCGCTTTCCTTATTGGAAAGAAATTTAAGTTAGTACTTATGTTGTTCGCTTGGTATGATTTGTAAGGAAGGAATCTGCGTTCATTTTCCTAGTTTTAGGAGGAGTCTGTATTGCAGGAAGACCTTCAAAATGCTTTAATTAAAAATAGCCAAAATGTTTACCTTGATAAGGATTATCTACTACCACTAAATGCCTTTGTATCTAATGCTCCCGTTTTGAGCTTTCCCGAAATGGAGGTCTTATTACTTTTCAATAATGAAGACGCAAAATCCAGAGGGTTCTCTTTTGGTTTTCAGGGAATAAAGAGAAGATTGGATATCCACCAGCAGAGGCTTGCCATAGCTCTAAGAAGGCTGGTCAGGAGGGGAATAATAGCTAAGAACGAGGATAAAGAATACTTTTTAACCAAATATGGAAAAATCCTGATATCAAATTTGTTTGGTAATGGTGATAATAAAGCTAGGTATACTCTTGATTCAGTGCATAGTGATTTTCCTTCTTGCGAGGTCGAAATAAGAGTTAATCCCAGAAGAATAAACCACAAAATACTCGCAAAAAAACTTAAGGGAAAATGGTTTTCTCATTACCGCTATGTGGGGAGCTCCCTAGGAGAAGATATGTCCGTACTGGAATGGATCACCGAAGATGCTAGATATTCTGCTCGGGTTAGTGCAGGTGGGGAGGGAAGCATTAGAATAACTATTATTGCCCTGCAATTTTGTGAAGATGTACAGTTAAGAGAAGAAACAAATAAGGTATCCTCCTTCATAAAGAAAAGCATAGCAGAATTTTTTGGAGAATCTCAGTTCTACCAAGTCGAGTTCACAAGTACTAGAAATAAGAGTAGTTTTGATCCTAACCTTTTGAACAGATGGATGGAAGAAATCTACAAGTCTCAGACGCAATATAACTACTCCTAAAAAGGTTAAACCAGTACACTTGTTATCTCCTGATTAATAACATCTATCAGTCCTTTTTCCGTAATCTTTAGTTCCGGAATGACTGGTAACGACAGGAAGGATAGGGTCATAAATGGGGCTTCCAGCTTGCAGCCCATTGCTTTTACTGTCTTTTTGAGTTTCTCTGCTCCCTGGATAACTTCTTCTATGGGGGCTGTGCTCATAAGACCCGCAAAGTTTAGTGTTAAGCGGGCAACACATTCTCCCCTTTTTACCGCCACCATACCTCCTTGCATTTCTACTATTTCTAAAACCGCTTTAGCCATATCCTCCCAATTTGTTCCAACCACAACAATGTTATGCGAGTCGTGAGCAACTGTGGAAGCGATACTTCCCTCTTTTAAACCAAATCCCTTTACGAATCCCTTACCAATATCTCCTGAGGCGTGGTGTCTTTCAACCACCGCTACCTGCAATACATCCTTTTTAGGGTCGGGTATGACCAATCCTCCTTCAACCTTTAGCTTCTCGATTTCCAAGCTTGTAAAGAGGGTTCCCTCCGACGCTCCTATTACCTTAACTTCCTGAGTATCTTTTGTGTGGGCTTTGACTTGGAACTTTTCTGGCTCTGGAATTCTTCCGACGTTAACACTTCTCTTCGTTTCCCTAGAATACTCATACTGAGGAATACTAACCTCTAATTTTCCATCAGACACAACTGGGATTCCCGAAACAATCGTAGTGGTTACCTTCACTTTTTCCAAGTCTTTGAGTAAAACTATGTCTGCGTTTTTTCCCGGAGTTATACTTCCAAACATGTGATCTACTCCTAGATAACAGGCAGGGTTAAGGGTAGCCATCTGGTAGGCCTTCATTGGATCCAACCCCTCCTCGATACATCTCCTGATAAGGTAATCAACCTCTCCCCGGTTCTTTAAGTCCTCTGGACTTATATCATCTGTTGCCAGTAGGCAGTGTCTCGTTTCTAGCTTCATTTCAATAATTGGCCTAATCAGGCTGGCTAAATTTTTAGATGCTGTTCCCTCCCTTATTGCGAGGTACACTCCTCTCCTCAACTTCTCTAATCCTTCCTCACCAGAGACAGATTCATGGTCTGAGCGAATTCCGGTTGAGAAATAGGCGCAGAGTTTTTCAGCCCTTAGACCCGGGGCATGACCGTCTATTGATCTAAATTTTTTTGCAGCTTTTATTTTAGCTAGAACACCCACATCACAGTTTAGGACGCCTGGATAGTTCATCACTTCTCCCAGGCCCATTATTCCCTCTAAGTTTGAAAGTTCCAAGATATCCTTAACACTGATTGTGGCACCAGAGGTTCCAAGTTTTGGTGAGGTTGCAGGAACACAGCTTGGTATCATAACAAAAACGTTAAGTGGGAGCCTTTTTGACTCTTCTAAAATCTCTTTTATTCCATTGACTCCCCGTACATTTGCTATTTCGTGTGGGTCCCAAATTATCGAGGTCGTGCCGTGTGGAATACAAACTTTAGTAAATTCCGTTATTGTAATCTCGCTGGATTCAACATGTATATGTGCGTCAAAAAATCCTGGTGAGGCAAATTTATCTCTTCCCTCTATTACTCTTGTCTTTGCACCTACTGTGTGGGAGGCGTCACCTACCAATGCGATTTTATTATTTTTAATTGCGATGTCTCCCTGTTCAATTTCGCCGGTGCAAACATTAATTATGCTTGTATTCTTTATTACTAGATCTGCTTTTATCTCACCCAGAGCTGTTTTTATTATTTCTTCCATCTTGAAATTCACCTTAAAACTTCTAGTTTACTGCGAAATATTACCCATTTGGGATGTTCTTTTGAGGCAGGAATCCTCTATTTTCATACTTTTTCTTGGATTTCTAATAAGGTATGAAATATACGTTTACTTAATGTTTACTTAACTAGTAAACATGCTAATTAAAACTAATTGTTATATTAATAAATAAAAATTTTAACAACTAGTATTACATACTTATTAACAGTTTTATTTTTTTAAAATTATTAGAAAATTAAAAAAATGTTTAGTAAAGATTATCGATTTATTTATAATTAATTATTACATAGTTATTAATACTGACAATGCATCTGTTGAGAGAGCGGAATCATAAGCGATGGTGCCCCACAAATGGTAGCTACTGATATGGCCAAACAACTCAAAGAGGAACTGTCAATTCTAGATAAAGAAATCACAAGTATATTGAACTTGGCAGAGATTTCCTCCGAGCAAATTCGAGGTTTGATAGCTGACATTGACCGTTGCTATATTACTTTAGACAAGTTTGAGGAAACCTGCAAAGACTTTTCCTACTATTTTACCCTGCGAAAAGGCCTCTGTAGCTCTTTAACCCAACTTACCATCGCCTTAGAAGCCTTCGAAGCTGGAGCTGTTGACCTCTCCTCACTAAAATTAGTTGCCAAGAATTCCAATGTTAAAAAGCAAATAGAAACTGCCATAGAAAAACTGGAAGGCCGCCAAATTGAGGCATAAACTTGTTTATAGATCCTCCAACTTTTTTCAAGATCATTTAATAGTTAGATTCTTTTCGGGTGAAGTTCCCTGATTAATAACTTTTGCTGAATATTTTTAACATGTGTTAGCTGTTCTATATCCAAAACCATAAGTATGGGTGTATTGTTATATTGGTGGCTGTAAAGGGGCCTAAAAGGAATGCGATGAGTCCAAATAGGGCGCCAATTTTGTCAAATAAGCTGGATGTTTTTGCTGCTTTTTGAGAGTCATATTTCCAGAGAACTAGTGTGCTCGATACAGCCACCGCGGCGACTCCTAAGAAGTAGAACGGAATAAACCAGAAGCCAAGAAGTTTAGGAGCCCACCATGGTAAGAACATATCTATTATCCAACATAGTGTAAAACTAATTATTCCTATAATGTTGCAGGTGGCTCCGAGAATTCCCGCTCTTTTTAAGCCGTAAACCCGAGCTATTGTTTTTACATCTCGGAGCTTATCTCCTTCGATGTCTTCCATACCCTTGATAATTTCTCTTCCCTGTAACACCATAAAGGCGGTGATGAAAAAAAGCCAGGTCATAGTTGGAATCCACCAAAAACCTCTCTCAAGTGAAGTGATGAGAGAACCGTAAAGATATCCAAAAGCGAAGCTGAATGCAACTACAAAATTTCCCAGTATTCCCAAAACTTTGACCTTGGCTGCGTACAATAATCCTACACACGAAAAGATTAAAGCAAGTACTCCTGAAGCTAGACTAATCAAAAAGGCTAATACGATTCCCACCCCCCAGAGGATTATTGTGTATATCCAAGCCTGTTTAACAGTTAGCGCGCCTCTCGGTAGGGGGCGGCTCGGTTTGTTAATCCTATCAACTTCAAGGTCAAAAATGTCATTGATGACCATACCCGCGGCGGCAATAAAATAGTATACGAAGAAGGCTATAAAGGAAATCTCAAAAAATCTTTGTGGAAAAATTGGAAATTTTGACCAAAAGAATTGTAAATTCAGGTTATAGAAAATGTTAGCCACCTGCACTGCGGAAAGTACAGTCAAGCCCCCCATAAAACAGTTGACGGGCCGTGTAATTTGAATGTAGGCCTTTAAATCCACGAACCATCACCAACACTTTTACTTTAGAATCCTGAAAGCTTATTTTTTAAACGAACAAGCGATTTACTTATGAAGCTATAAATTTTAAAAGGTTTCTCAGATACCCCATCTGCTACGAAGAAATATATATGTATGTTTTCCTCTGTTTTGCGGTTATTCCTTTATAAGTATATTACTTTAAAACCGATATTTCGCAGATTCCGCGAAGCTATTTTGGCGATTTGCTTTTCTCAAAACGGTTTTGGAGATGCCTCGACGTTTATACCGATTCCGCATCCACATTCTCCCAAAAGCTGGAAGTGTCGTGATGAGAAGCTCCACAACCCCACCAAGGAATTCACAAATCCGCGAAAAATGGGTTAAAAGGAGATTTAACATGTAAATAACAGTGTTTTAAATACATTTTCACCGTAAAAATAAATTGACAGAAAATTTTTTCGTTCAAAAAAATGCGAAAATAAAAAGGATTATAAGTATTAAGAAATAATATATTAAACCTAAGTAATATTTATTTAACAACAAGGTAACCATTTTGGAAACCATAAAATAGTATAAAGGTGTTTGAAATGGCAGAAACTGGATCTGTTAGAGTAAAATGCCCTAAATGTGGTAGCATAAACATCAAACAGGAACAAGACAAAGGCAAAGTCCTCAGCTATGCAGGTCAGACACCCATCTACAAGAAGCACTGGAAATGCAGGGAATGCGGAGCCACTTGGGAGTAATCTTATCAAAGATCCAAAAAAGGTTGAATCAATAACACTAAATCTCTATAGTCTAAAGCTGATCACCCTCTCTAGGCCTTAACATCTTTTATAGAGGTAAACCAATGAAATGAGGTTTCGATCAAATGTTTAATGAGGGAAAGAAAAAATACCTAGCTTTCGCGAGTACTCCCCTTTTTTTTATAGCAAATCCAATGACGTTTCCCTACCTTTTCTATAACTTTCTTGTCTGGTACCTTTATCCCCCACAATTCTTCCTTGATATGCTCTCACTCTGGCAGAACCCTCTAGCTTGGTCGATGATATGGTTTACCCTTTACTTCCCCGGAGGCGAAATGGGATTATACTTTGCAGTTTTACTTGTCAGTATCGCAGGTAATTTAACTGTTATTCTTCCTGTGCCCTATGTCATTTTTCTATGGTTCTTAATGCTTTTTAGGCCTTGGACCAATGCTTTAATTATTGGTCTTTGTGCTGGTCTCGGTGCTGCCATTGGCGAAACCAGTGCTTGGCTAATTGGCAGGGGAGGACAAGAGTTAATTAAGGATTCAAGCTACGGTCAACGCCTAGTCAGATACGGAAACCTAATAGAGCGAGGCTGGGGCTTTCCCTTCATTGTTCTATTTGCCGCCACTCCCCTTCCAGACGATATGCTCATGCTAGCCTTGGGCCTTGTTGATTACTCCTACGTAAAGGCTATTATCGCAACGATCGTTGGTAAGGTCATTATGTGCAGCGTTATAGCTTATGGTGCACAGGCTCTCTCTAATGTTGAGTTTTTCGGCAAAACAATACTTGAATGGTTCTCTGGCGAGGCAGGATTAACAACAATGGTAGCAAGCATAGCAGTACTGGTAATCATATTTCTAGCTCTAATATATGTTGACTGGGAAAAACTCTGCGGAAGAATTCGCAGAATTGGAAAACAGAAAAAAATGGAACAAGAGAAAAATGGAAATACTATTAAATAATTTTACTCCAAAAAACAGGAAGGGAAATTGTAAAATCTACTCCATAGCCTTCTTTCTATTCCCACCGACTCTCAATTCAATTTGCAAATGGGCTTGTCTGTTACGCTTTCGTACAATTTCTCCAATTTTTTCAAATACCTTTAAGTTCTAAAAATTTTTAACATAATGCAGACCTTTTTGAAGATTTTTCAATCAATTATAGAGCACATTAAAAACTTACAAACTGTGCATAGCAGTTTAGTGAAAACCTTTATATGTTGCAAAAAAGAAAATTTTCATAGCTTAGGAGCGACTTTGCATGTCTAACGATTTTAGCGAGATCCTCGAGTTTGCCAACGATAAAAAGGTAAAAGAATTAGCAGAAATCATATCGGGAGTAGTAAAAATAATACTAAACGCAGTAGATATGCTCGAAGGAAGAATGAACGGAATAGAGGGTAGACTAAACAGCTTAGAAAACAAAATTAACGATATTCAGCGTTCCGGCGGGTCCTCTTTGAGCATAGATACAAGAAGAAAAGCCCCTACAGGCTACGAACAAGAAGAGGACTATGAGTACAAACCCACCGGAAGAGAGCCATCACCCTACCCACGCCCAACACCAGCTCCATCATACGGAGGAGCAGGGGGAATGACTACAGCTCGCAGTCCGGGCCCCGGTCCCAGCCTAGGGTCAAGCCCAAGTCCAGCAGGCGGAGGTCCCATGAGCGCCAGAATGCAACTACAAGGTGAATTAAAGGATCTTTTTGCTAGGATGCGTAGCAGAAGAGAATAAATAAGTTAACGCTGGGTTGGAATGTGCTATTTCCTGTCGGTCTTTAAACCCAGCATACTTTTTGTCTATTATTGGTGAAAACATGAAACGCTTTCATCAATGTAATACTCCGCTTTTGGTTTTCCCCTTCGACTAAATTTTCCTGTAGTTTATTTTGCAAAAAAGTTGCTTTTTTTAGGTGAATCTTGAAGTTTATTGTAGAGATTAAAAGAAAAATAAGTCTTTTTAAAATATGTTGAGATATTTTATAATTTATATAAATAATTAGAGGGTTTTACGTTTTACTTTTGAGTTTTCTGACTTCGCTTAGGATGGCTTCTAGAATTTTTCTGTCAGGTAGGCAGCCTTCGGGGGGGTCAACAACTTTTCTTAATCTAATGGGAACGTGATCCATTCGATAGGCGGTGCCTTCTTCCTCTACCCCTGCTATAGCTGGAGGTAAAACTACTGTTGCGATTTCTGTAGTTGGAGTTACGTGGGGCTCAATAACAATTACTGGAAGTTTGGCCATGTAGGAAATGCTGCTGGCGGGAAAGTGTGAGACTGGGTCTGAGGCTATAACGAGCACGGCGTCTGCCTCTTCTCTTTGAAGAATCTCATTAGAGGTAGTTTCACCTGGATTATAGTATGGAAAGCCTCTCTGGAAGTCTATTCCAAAGGGATAACCAGTCTGCCAACCAGTGACGATACTGAACCCTGCAACATTGTAGTGTCCTCTCATAGCCATAATCACAAACTTGGCGTACTCATTCAAGTCAATAGTGAGTTTAATGGCATTTTCCACGTTTCTATGCTTCCCTCTAGACATGGTTAGCCCCAATCCGAAGAAAATGACTCCAAACCCCGCATTCATCATTACTTCGGCTACCTCTTTAATTTTAGAGACGGGTACTCCACCCACATCTTCTCCGCGGATAGGTTGCCCCTTAATTACAGCTCTAAGGGCATTTAAAACCTCATAATCGTATCCCGGCTTAACCTGCAAAAAGTGGTCTGCAAGCTTAGCGGTATCCGTATTGCGCACATCAACTACTATCAAGGTTCGATCTTGTTTTCCCTGTTCTCTGAAAAAGCCCCTAATGAACGTAGTATATCTTGACATATGTCTGGGGTGTGCATGTGCTGGGTTACATCCCCAATAAATAATAACGTCTGCCCTATTTTTCACTTGCCCTAACGTACAGGATGGAAGGCCCACCTCCTGTTTTGCGATAGTTGAAGGGCCGTGGCAAACACTTGCAGTATCGTCTATAACTGCGTTGAGCTCCTCCGCCAGTTCAATTCCAACACGATGGGCGTCACACTCGGTTGAGGCCCATCCATAAAGAAGCGGCCTTTCAGCGTTCACGAGAATCTCTGCCGCCTTTTTAACTGCCTTATCAAAAGTAGTCTCTTTAAGTTGGCCCTTCTCTCTAATCATGGGCTTGGTTATCCTGTGTCCATTCTGAGACGACAAAAACTTGGTAGTACCAATAGTGCAAAGATTCCTAGTCTCAACTATCTTTCCATCTTCAAGAACGATTTCCCCATCATCACAGAGTGAGCCACAAAAAGGGCAAACAACATCAGTTACAACTTCCCGCGCCAAAACTTGTTCCTCCTGTAATCATTCTATTACTTCAAAAATTTTCTTGCCAGTTCTATTGAGCTCAAAACAGGTTTACCCGGAGCGGGCTCGACTGTGGCATCAACCCCTTTAAAGGAAGGCATGCCTGTGGAATCAGTGTAAGGATTTACAACCTGATTTGCCCAGGGGCCCATCGGAATGAAAACAATTCCTTCGTGAGGGGCGTCTGGTGACTTTTCTGCCCTGACTACAACTTCTCCATGTTTGGTTTTTACTAAAACTGTGTCTCCACTTAGAATTTTCAGCTTTTTCATGTCTTGGGGATCTATGAAGACCTTTCCGCAAGCTCTGGTGTAAATATCTCCAGATTTATCGCTTTCTATGGCTACGCCTTGGTCTAGACTTCTGCCTGTTATCAAAATTGCTTTTATGGAGCTATTTTTTGACATTATTCTTTTTCCTCCTCACACTTCAATCTTGAGTGCCCCGCTGGGGCAGACCTTTTCGCAGTCCCAATATTTGCATTTAGAGCATAGTTCTGGTTTAATTACGCATGCTACGCCGTTAATTACACAGATAGCTTGATCTGTGTTCCCATCCTGGCAAGAGGTGAACCCGCTTTCATAAAGTCTTCTCTCTATTCCGTAGGGACATACTGCTACACAATTGCCACATCCCTGGCATATTTTTTTGTCAATTTTTACTCTTGCCACGTGGAACACCTTGACTTCTACTAAAACAAATGTTACCCTAATATAAATGTATCACTTAAAAAAGGTGCCTGAAAACAGTATTTAAAAATTGGGATAAAAAATTCGAATTAATGGTCTAAACCCGTTTTTGTTTCTGTAATTTTAAATTTATTTATTAAATCTAAATTATATATCTTCCCATACTACTCTTTTTCCATGAATAGAGCCTGAAACAAAACCAGAAGCAATTTCCCATGAAGTTAATAACTTTTACTGAACCCTTATCGGAAACTAAAACAGCATTGATATCGAGAAAAAAGGCTATAAATTTAAAAACAACTTGAATCAATGTTCCGACTGAAAATTAATATAAATAGTTGCCATCTATTGGTAGGCTGACGGAAATATGTCAACCACTAAGGCAGCAAAAAATAATAAATAAATCCATAAATCTAAGAAACCCTAAAAAGGAGAGGTACTCCTATGGAAACTGAAACTCGCAAAAACGTTTACCGGATTCACGTAAGAACTAGACTATGTAACGGCTGTGGCGACTGTGTAACCGCCTGTCCAATAAATGAGCGCCTGAGACTGGAAAACAACCCCAATGAGGAGCTCTACACGCTCCGTGTACGCAATGGAAAATGTGAGGTAGTGAATCTCGATGCATGCGATGGCTGCGGAGTATGTGTAGAAGCTTGCTCCACTAGGAGTTTAAAACTTGAACTCGTTGAGGAACGGTGAGAAAGAAATGTTCCCATATTATGGTCAACAAATTGAAAAGGACAAAATAGTAACCGAAATGAAAATGATAGATGTAGACGCCAAACTCATACTTGACAGAAAAAAGTGCACCGGTTGCGGAATATGCATAATCGTCTGTCCCAAGGAAGCCATTCAAAGAGGACCGGTAGGAGCCGCCGATAAAGAACTGTCCGACGTGCCTGCAGTGCTCGTTGACAAAAAGAAATGCAGTTTTTGTGGAATTTGTGTTCATCTCTGTCCCTTCGAAGCCCTCGAACTCCTAATCAATGACGAACCAAAACTAATAGTTGTGGACGGAGGCGCCCTACCCAACCTCAAAGCCGAAAAAGTTAAACTGGCAAAAGATGAAGGAAAAACCGCTAAAAAGTACTTTGAGGGAGAA
>JAHQXB010000002.1 GCA_029856435.1 Candidatus Jordarchaeia archaeon | reverse complement strand
CAAGATCGTTGCGGATTTCGTCAAGCGATGCTGGGAGCAGGGTGTAGGCGAGATAGTCTGTGGCGATCTGAGGAGGATAAGGATAAACGCGGGCTTCAGCCATAAATCGAATGCGATGATACACAACTTCTGGTCGATTGGCTACCTGTATCGAAGAATAGGAGAGAAAGCAGAGGAATACGGGATGAGAGTGCAAAGAAAGGATGAGGGGGGTTCGAGCAGTGAATGCCCGCGATGCCATTCGAGGCACATAGTGAGGCGTGGAAGGCTATTCAAATGCATGGACTGCAAGCTTGAGGCGCACAGGGATGCGGTAGGCTGCGTAAATATAGGGCTCGCTCAAGGGAGAGACAATCCCTGCGGGAGTCGTAAACGGGGCGGTGGCACGCCCTTCGCTTCTATCAATAGAGGCGTAGAACCCCACACCATTTATGGGTGGGAGTATGTCAGAAAATCAGCATCCTTTTTTATGGGTGTAATTTTGTAGATTTCTGGTGGGGGAACAAAAAAATATGGGAGGCTTAGAGCATGGCGCCTAGTTGAGCTGCGGCGCGGGACACATCCACATATGAGCCTTGAGTGTCGCCTTGTGGTGTTACATACGCCATTAGGAGGGCTCGGTAACGGGCTGTGGCCATTATGATGTGGCCCATTCCTGAAACGTTTGTGGCCACTAGACGTTCATCTGTTGCAGATAGGGTTGAATATCTTATTCCTTGCACGAAGATTGCTGGTTGCTTTTCTCTCCATGCGGATATTAGGTTGGGTGCATCAGGAATCACATTCCAGTTATCTGTTTGGTACATTACTTGACCGTCAAGGGTTAGAATGGCAACGGCGGTCACGTTAGGATTTTTTGCTTGGAGTTGTTGTACTATGTAGTCGAAGTTTGATGACATGGCTTTCCACACCTTTGTTAGATAAAATTCAAAAGGTTCCTTTCTAAGTTAATTATCGTTGATATTTAATAAAAACTTTACGTGTTTATTAGTTTAGCTGGTTTTTGGTGGTTTACAACTTGAAAAACAGTGCAGTTGAAGAATGTGAGGAGGGTGTGTTAATCCGGGTTCTTGTGAAGGCGGGGGCACCGCGCCTCAGATGTCCTGCGGGATTGGAAGAGGGACTTGTTGTGGTGGAGGTGCACTCCCCACCAGTGGGCGGTAGGGCTAATAGGGAATTGATTAAGGCCTTCGCCAAGTTTTTGGGAGTATCTTCAGGCAGTGTGAGTATTATTAAGGGGCTTAAGGATAAAGAGAAGGTAATTCGAGTCTTGGGGGTTTCAGTCGAATCAGTTAGGGGAAAGCTGGGAACTTAGCGGTTTTGTTCCAAAATTTTGGGGTTTTTAAGAGTCACTATTTTCTCCCTTTTCTTTTTGGGTTTTGGGCTGGGTTTTAATTTGGGCTTGATACATTTCTATGATTTCTTTTACGGTGGTAGCTTCTTCGGGGCTTTTGTCGTCTCTCCATTTTCCGGTGAATCTTGGGAATCTTACTGCGATGCCGCTGTCCTTTTTTATTGCTCCTAGGGCGGTGGTGTGTACTTGGCTGAGGGTGTATTCGGAGCCTATGATTTCTATGACTTGTCCGGGTGTGAACCATACGTCGGCTTTTAGTTTGGAATCTACTCGGGGGTGTTTGTGGTCTATTTTGTATTTTTTAAGTCTTTCAGGCATTTCTTCGAGGTCCGTGTCGCTGAAGCCTGTTCCTACTTTGGATATGGTTGTGAACATGTCTTTTTCTTGGTCATATACTGCGACTAGTAGTGCGCCGTATGTTCCTGCCCTTTTCCCTCTCCCCATAAATGCTCCCACTATTACGGTGTCTATGGTGTCTATCATTTCGGTTTTGTATTCTCGTTTGTACTTTATCCACTTGAATCCTCGGCTTCCCGCCTCATATATGGAGTCAGGCTGTATGGATTTAGCCATTAAGCCCTCGCATCCTTCCTCTATTGCCTTCTCAAAGAAGGTTTCCATGTCTTGGGGGTTTTCCACTACTTTGGCTTCTACGGGTTTTATTCTCTCATTTTTCTTGGTTATTTCTTCAAGCTTTTTCCTTCTCTCAGTATAGGGTTTGGTTGTGTAGTCGGTTTTGTCGACTAGAAGCACGTCAAATAGGTTTAGGCTTGCGGGAAACTCTTCCACTGCCTCTTTTATTCCATATTTTCTTCTGCGACGCATCAGTGTCTGGAAGGGCAATAGTTCTCCGGTCTGGGGGTTAAAGGCCACTATTTCCCCCTCCACAATGGCGCTGTAGGGTTTGATGTTGTTTTTTATTAGTTCCGCTATGTCGGGGTACTGTTCTGTGATGTTTTCTAGGCGGCGTGAGAATAAGTTGACTTCTCCATTATTTTTGTGTGCTTGCACCCGCTCCCCATCTAGCTTGTATTCTACGGCGCATCTGCCGCCCATTTTTTCCAGAATTTCTTCGGGTGAGGAGAGCCTCTGCGCAAGCATCATTCTAATGGGGCTCCCCACAGATATCTTAAAGTTCTTCACCGCCTCCAATCCTTTGGTGGCCACTGTTTTTGCCACCAGTCCCAGGTCGGAACTAATGTTAAATGCTCTTTCGAGAATAGCCCGGTTTTCCTTATCTCCAGTGTAAGTGATTGCTAGGGCGTCGAGTATAGTGTATTCGGCAATACCTAACCTTAGAGCGCCTATAACCATGCGGATAATGTACTTGGCCTCTTTTGGTGTCCCGTCAAGCAGAAGTCGGGAGAGCAGTTTGAGTTTAGCTTCAACGGATCCCGCCCCAGAAGCTCTTGCTATTTTATCAAGAGTTTCATATACGTCCAGGACTTCTAGAGGTTTTTGTTGAAGGGATCTCTGCTTCTTGGACTTTAAAATCTGCTCAGTTACTAACCCCAAGTCTCCCGCTTTTTTTAGCTTCTCCTCAACTTCACTAACCTTATGGCCCGAGGCCATAGCGACGCTTCGAACCGCTAACTTTTCAGCTAATCCTAACTCTATGGGAATGAATAAAGGATAAAGCCTGCCGGTAGTAAGATAGACCACCTTATCTATAAGCTCTGTGGGGGTCTCCCTAAAAAGCTGAACTAAGAGGTCAGTCATTTCCAAGCGTTTAGAGGTTTCCTCAATTTTTTCGTAGAAATCAGCTATAGTTGAGAACTTCATTTCCTCTCCTCTCCGTTAAGAAACGGCCCACAAATCTTTGTGGCTACTGTTTGAGTTTTGATTTAAAATAATTTTCTCTACCTACGAATAATAGTCTATACTTATATAATAGCTTCTATGTTTTCTAAACATCCCAAAAAGGGAAATAACACTTAAATTTTGAGAATCACATTTAAAGAGTAACCACAAGATGATTACCCAAAACCTATGCAGATGTTATTTTAGAAATGGCTTTCATGAAGGGGAAAAATTTGAAACTGAAAGTAAAACTGGTAGATATTTTAACAGGTTACAAGGTCGTTCTCCTTAACAAAAGTGACGCCATGAACTTCGGAGTCAGGCCACACGACCGAATAAAGATAAAAACAGCCCAGAAAGATTTAACCGCCATAGTAAACATAACAGACTCCTATGTGGAACAGGGAGAAATAGGAATAACCCCCACCATGAAGGAAATATTCAACTTTCAAATAGGAGACACGGTGGAAATAGTAGCCACAAGCATACCTTTATCAATGGAGTATATCCACAAAAAAATGGCTGGAAAAAGCCTAAACCAAAAAGAAATATACACCATCATAAAGGACATAGTTGAGGGAAACCTAAGCGAACTAGAAATTGCCGCCTTCGTTCTAGAACAACAATTCCTAGGTATGAATACGGATGAAATAGAGTATCTCACCCGCTCCATGGTTGAAACAGGAGAAAAAATTGACTTCGACGAACCAGCATTCGACAAACACAGCATAGGAGGAGTCCCCGGAAACAAGGTCAGCCTTCTAATTGTCCCCATAGTTGCGGCAGCGGGTTTGCTGATTCCCAAAACCAGCAGTAAAGCTATAACTAGCCCAAGCGGGACAGCAGACACCATGGAGGTCCTGGCTCCAGTAAGCTTTAACGCTGAAGAGCTAAAGGGAATAGTCAAAAAGACCAGGGGAGCCATCATATGGGGTGGCTCATTGAATCTGGCACCCGCAGACGACCTTATAATACAGGTGGAACACCCCCTAAGAATAGACCCCACCTCTCAAATGATTGCCAGCATCATTGCAAAGAAGCACTCTGTGGGAATTGACAACATGGTTCTAGACATTCCAGTAGGGGCGGGAACCAAAATGGAAACTATGGAAGAGGCTGAAAAATTTGCAAACCTATTTGTGGAGATAGCTAAAAGGTTGAAGATAACAACTTATTGCGCATTCACTTATGCAGGGCAGCCTGTAGGACATGCTGTTGGTCCAGCACTGGAGGCCAAGGAAGCTCTGGAAGCATTAATGGGAGGAGGCCCCACCAGCTTGTTTGAGAAAGCCACAGGTCTGGCAGGGCTTCTCTTAGAACTGGGAGGAGTGGCACAAGAAAACAGGGGTCAGGAATACGCCAAGGAAATATTGAGAAGTGGAAAAGCGTTAAAAAAGATGCGGGAAATAATTGAAGCTCAAGGTGGAGACCCAAACATAAAGCCAGAGGACATACCCATCGGTGAACATGTAGCCAGCCTCGAAGCTAAGGCTGACGGCTACGTAACCCAAGTAAACAACAGAAGCATAACCAAAATTGCCCAAGCCGCTGGCGCACCACGAGATAAAGGAGCGGGAGTAGTCCTACACCACAAGATTGGTTATAAAGTGTCAAGAGGCGACACACTACTGAACATATATGCAGAAAAGGAGAGCAAACTCCACGAAGCCACCGCCATAGCAACAAGAACCATGCCCATAATAGTGGAAGGTATGCTCCTCCAAAAATATCCCAAATTTGGAGGAAAAATATAGGCTGAAGCCCCCCTTTGTAGAAAGCTAAAAAACCATATTTATAAAAAAGGTGCCCAGAAAACCCCCTAACTTAAGTTAGGGGATGAATTGGCAAACTTAAATATCCTAAATCTAAAAAGCTTTTAGGGATGTTCCCATGCAGAAGGATGTTCGGGTTGACGGTTGTAGGAAAGGTTTTCAAGCCTTAATGGGTGAAGGTTTTAGCCTTAAATAGAACCCTGCATGAGTACTTAGCCTGTAGGGTGGTATTTCGGCTTCTCAAAATCTAAAAGGTTCCTCCACGAGAACGGCTATGAAAATGCTAAGCGGCTCACCAACTTCACTGCTTTAATTCAAAAAGCTAGAGATAGAGCTGTTGAAGCGCTGAAAAGCTTTGAGGAAAGCAGGGGAAGGCAGCTTTCTGAGACTTAAGATTTCAATACGTTTTGAAAAAAGGTGCTACAGCTTCTCAAAAACCACAAACGCCCCCAACACCGTACTGGCTTACTTTGAGCCTAAACAAAAGGGAAGATGTTAGCCTGCCAATAATCTTTGGTGAGAAAAAGAAACAGAGGATTGAAGAAGCCTTCAGGGGAGAATGGAAGTTTACGGCTGTCGAGATGGTTAAGCGATGCGGCAGGTGGTACGCCCATTTTGTCCTGTGGAAAAACGTTGAACCGCCAGATGAGCCTGAAACAGTAGTAGCCATAGACAGGGGGTAGCGCAACTTAGCCGTAGAGTCGCCATCTCAAGGTGTAATCCAGAAAAGCCCATTGAAGGGACAGTTCTGGCGTGGCGAAGAAATAAAAAGGATATGGGGTCTCTAAAGCCACATCGGAAGGAAACTACAGGGGAAGCATAGAGTTGGAAAGATTAAGGGAGCTTAAAGGGCAAAGAGAGGCAAAGTAAACCAGCAGCTCCACATAATAGCAAATCAGATAATCGCTTATGCCAAGCAGTTCCCAAAGGCCGTGATAGCCATAGAGAATCTGAAGGGAATACGAAGAAACTTAAGTCCAAAAAACTTAACAAGCGGTTCCGCTCACTACCCTTTCAGAAGGCTCCAAACAATCATAAAATACAAAGCCCTATTATAAGGGATAGAAGTCAAACACCTGACGAAGAAGGAAACAAAGAACACCTCAAAAACATGTAACAGATGCGGGCATGTTGTCCATGTAAAGGGAAGGATATACAAATGCCAAAAACTGTGGAATGGAATACGACCGAGATCTGAACGCATGTATAAATGTAGCCCATTAGGGTAATGAGCTCTATGGGATGTAGGATGAGTGAGCCCCTTGAACCGGCAGATGTAGCTGAAAGCTTAAAGTTTCAGGCGAACGCTGGAAGCCCCTTACTTCAGTCAGGGGAGGCTCACACATGTCAGCCAAAGCTTCAACTATCATTTTAAAGTAAGTGAAAAAACATTCCCGCTCTTGAGGGGAATAGTTTAATTATGTCCCATAAAAAGGCTTTGATAAATCTTCTTTATTCCTAACTTACTATTTTTGGAGTGGGGAAAATTGTTTATATTACTTTCGACTTGGGGTGGATAGGGGTGATTGTTTTGAAATCTAAGAAGGGAGCCAGAGTCATTGTGGAAACTTGTATGGGAGTTAAGTCCGGAGAAAAGGTGTTGCTTGTTACTCAGGAAGGTTTTGAGGAAACTGCGGAGATACTTGCTTCCGAAGTTTCGGCGTTGGGAGCTAAGCCAATTATAAAGGTTGTTAAGAACTCGGAGATGGAGGTTGAACCTCCAAAAGAAATTGTGGATTTGATGCTCTCAAGCGAAGTTATATTGGCTGTATTGGATTTAAAGTACCTTCAGCTATTTGCCCACATGGATGCGCGGGCCAGAGCCACTGACGCGGGAGCCAGAGTGGGCCTTGTACCGTTTATACTATGGGATATAACAGAGGAAGATGTTTTAAAGATAAAGAGTCTCACTGAAAAGCTTGCCAAAATTATGGGCAAGGGCAAAAAGGCTCACATAACTACGGCTCTGGGAACGGATGTAACCATGTCTATTGAGGGACGGCCGGTGCAACAGTTGAAGGCGGTTTTTAGAAATCCTGGGGAGTGGGGCGCTGTTCCTTTTTATGCGGAGGCTGCGGTGGCGCCAATAGAAGGCACAGCTCAGGGCAAAGCGGTGATAGATGTTTTCTTTGAGAAAATTGGAGCCATAAAGCAGCCTATGGAGTGGACAATAAAGAACGGAAGACTTGTGGAAATAAGTGGGGGAAAAGAAGCTGAGATGTTAAAGCAAATCATTAGAGAAGCAGACGAAAACGCTACCAATATTGCGGAGCTGGGGGTGGGCACCAACCACATTTTCAAGAATTTCACAGGAACCATTGGGGATAAGATGGTACTAGGAACAGTACACCTCGCCATAGGGAAAAGTATCAATATTGGGGGCAAGGTTATGAGCAACATTCACCACGATGCGGTCATTAGCAAAGTGACCCTAGAAATTGACGGGAGAAAAATACTCGATAATGGTAGATGCCTAATTTAGAAAACAGGCAGCAACCCACCACAGTTCCTCCTATAATCCCTACTTTTTTTAAGCGTAGTAGGGGCATATTTTGGTGATTTTTGCAAGCTGTTCTGTCCCACTCCTATGTTAGGTCTGGGATTTGGAAAGTAGATCCACAAGGAGCATTCTCTACCCTTTAGCCTACAAACAAAAATATGCGTCTATGTGAGAAACAGGACTATTGTATTATTTCCGTTAAGTTGGGATAAAGGTTATAAATTTTAGATTAATTGTCTGTCTGAGATTCTCTGAGCGGAGGACAAGTCTTTGGCGGTTGGCATATTTAGGTTCAGAGGATTCTACGAAGAATCAGTTTGGGAAATTCTCAAGACTTTGGATTTGGAGGACAAGATCTTCAATTATGACACTGTTGTGATTAAACCCAATTTTGGAAGCCTTCATCTTGGCTACCCAGCTGCGATTCAGGAGAGTATAGCAACTGATCCAAAATTGGTAACCGCCCTTGTCAAAATTTTAAAGGATAACGGCGTGGGTAGAGTGATAGTTGCCGAGAGCGGAATGTATGGAGTTAAAGTGGATAGGGTATATGAGGCCTTTGGACTTACGAAGAGCATTCCAGAAATTGGCGGGGAAATATACAATATGGATACGGGTGAATTTGAAAAAGTGGAAATCGGCGGAGTCGAGGTAAATTTGAGCAAGGTGTTTAGCGACTGCGACTTCATTATTAATGTCCCATCAATGAAAACTCACATCCTATGTACCGTATCCCTTGGAGCGAAAAACATTGCGGTGGGTTCCATTGACTTTGAGTCCAAGGCTAAAATACATAGAGAGGGAATACACCGCCTAATTGCGCTTCTAGCCCAGAAACTGAATCCCGGACTTACAATAATTGATGGTATAGTTAGCCACGAGTTCCTTGGACCAACTTGGGGACTTCCAAGAAAGACTAACCTGCTAATTGCGGGTGACAACGTCATATCCACAGACAGTGTAGCCGCAACCATAATGACCATTAATCCCCGGGAGGTTGAGCATCTCAGAATCGCAAGCGAACAAGGCTTCGGCGAAATAGACATAGGAAAAATTGAGATACGGGGAGAAAAACTGGAAAACGCTATAGTTTCAGATTTCAAACACTGCTGCAAGATAGAAGAGGCGGGAGAGTACTATTCTCAAGCTATGGGAATCGACGGCAAAATGGAAATATGTGGAACAGATTACTGCTCGGGCTGCCTAAACGCAACGGTTGGTATTGTGTGGGTGGTCACCAACTATACAGAAGGGGAAACGGAACCCTTCACACTTGTTATGGGAACAGATGGAGAAGTCCCAAAGAGCGCTCGTGGAAGAGTGTACATTGTGGGGAATTGCCAGGCCAGAAACAGAGAAAAGGGAGTATTTCTCCCAGGGTGCCCGCCAAGTGGGCAGGATTTTTACAAGATTTTCTTAGACCAGTGTCTAAGTGAGGAAGCAAGAAGAAAGGCTATCGAGGGACAAGAAAGAAGGAAAGCCTCCAAGGAGCGAAGACTGCCCCCCATGAAACACACACTTAAATATTACTAAAAAGGGTGTGTAACATGTAAAGTTTTCAGAGGATTGGAGTTTACTTTTGATAAGTTTTTCCCGCTGGCGGTTTTTTAAAGGAAGTCCCTGATTTATTTGTGGTTTCAATTGGAAGTGCTGGTGGAGTAAAAAGTTAAGAGAATTTTCGATTTTTTTCTAATTATCATAGAGAATTTTTGAATTTTTATTTATTTTCTTAAGGGTTTGGTAAAGATAAATATTGCGCTAATATGTAAATTATTATTCAAACATAAAGTAGTTATAACGTAATATATATTTTAAAAAGCATATTTTTTTAAAAAATTTAAATAAAATATATTTTTTATCTTTCTTATAATAAAATATGTTAAATAATCTAAATATTTTTTTCCCAAAAATATATATATTAAAAACACAATAACAAAATAAAGCTTCCACCACGAAGCTTAAAAAAAGAAGGAGGACAAGAGAGGAATGGCAAAAAAAGCTAAAGAAGTGGTCGAAGCAGCTCCGAAATTCAAGCAACCATGGCTGGGATTCCTAGTATTTGGAACAGTGCTAATGATGGCGTACATCGTTTACCAGTGGTTCCTACACCCGGTGTGGGGTCTTGCAACACACATGGTCAAATACAATGCGATGGTTATGGCATTAGGGTTGGAGGGTCTTCTAGGCGCACAAGGTCTGAGTCTCGGCCTTCTACTATCACTTAACAATCCAATGTATATGGCGTTGTATCCTCTGGGTTATCTTGTTGATTGGATCCCGTACTTCATATTCTGCATCGTGTGGGTATTCACCATCGCCTTCCTAACTCTCTGGGTACCAGTAGCACCCCTAAAGAGACAACCATGGGCGGGCCTTGGAGTATTAGTAGCCTCAGCGATTCTAGCATATATAACGTGGTACATATTAGCAATTATTGTGGGAATGAAGGGCTACGAAATGATCATTCTGGGTACTTCAGGCTTCTTAGTATTCCCAATATGGGTTACACTCTTCAACTACTGGCCCTTCGCAACACCCAAGAGGATGGGAATGCACCCGCTAATTAAGGGTGGAACCTACGCCATAATTTCTTGGATACTCGCCATCGCCATATACCATGTTGTAAATAAAATAATCTGGGGAGTATATGGAATCCAAAGCGCGTTCACACAGTATGTTATGGGTATACCGTTAATGCCCCTGCTTCCCTTCGAACCCTACGACTATTGGAATTCGCTTCTCTTAAGCATCATCGTTGGAGCAACAATAATTAGCATAATTAATCCCTGGGCAGGAAAAATAGCTCAACCCAAGAGAGGCTTACTACTCTTCCTAATTGCAATCGTACTGGGGGTTGCCATGTGGTTCATCATCACCTATGCCTTGAACCCATCATCACAAACCTTGCTAATTTCGGGAGCAGTACCATGGCTATTCACATTCACCTACACCAGCCATGCGGTGGTTGCGGCTTATGTGGCGTTCCCATTGGTAACTCTGTTGGCTGGGCAGCTTGCCTTCCAGATGTGGCCGTGGAATAAATGGGGTACTAAAGGAAACATAGGTCTAGTCATTACTGCCTTTGTAGTGGGAACAATAGTGTACTACCTGTTTATGGTTAATCCAGGATGGGCCGTCCCACTCATGGGAGGAAACCTACTAGTACCAATGAGCGGACTAGAAGCACTGTACCTATTCTTCTGGGGAGTTGGCGCCATGATACCCTCATATACGTATCTTTTCATTGTGTTTGGGCTTTACTTTGAGGGACTTGCTGAGTTTGTTGGACATTCTTTGTTGTTTGCTTGGCTTTTGACTGTTGTGCTTTTCGGGCTGCTGGCTTACGAGGCATTCCATCGCTGGCCGTGGGAATAGACTCACAACACCCACATTTTTTATCTTCTTTTTTCTTTTTTGTTGTCTTGCTCTTGATGTATCAATGGTTAAAGGGATTGGCTTTACGCACAGTGGACTTCTTTTTTACCAACCTTTGGCTTTACCTTTTTCAACGTCGGTCGAGATCTATTTTTCTGCTTTCCTTTTTCTGATATTTGGACTCTACATGGTTTATACCACCGTTTTTAGAAGATGTGGGGCTTTTTGCCACATTTTTGTAGTTTCTGTATTTGTTTTGGGGTTTATGGGAGGGAACTGTTTTTAGTCTGTTTAGTTACTATTAATTATCGGTGTACTGATGTTTTTAATGCTAGAAGGTTTTGAATGAGGGTTTCAGATGGAACGAATTAAGGGAAAGAACATTGTTATAGGTATAGATAACAGTTTTAGTATGATTAGATATGGTGATGTACGGGTTTCATCAAGTATCTGGGCGCCTGGAGAAGATAGTGTCTCGAATATTTTGGAGAAGTATTATGTTCCTCTTTCTTCGGAGGGTGTTAGGCGGCTGAAGGAGATGTTGAATACTCGGGATAGGTTGGTTAAGAGGTGTGCTGGAGCGGTGACTGCCGCTATTTTGACTTTTGATGATATGCTTAGGAGAAAAATTGGTAGTCTTTTTTCGGTTTTCTTTTTTAATGATGATGTTTGGCCGGATCGTGAGAATCGAGAATTAGCTATTTTTAAGACTACTAGGGAGGATGCTCCAGAGGCGATTATTGCTATTCTGGATCGTGGGTTGAATTGTAAGGGTGGCACCAATCTTAGTGGGGCTGTTCAGAGGGGTGTTGAGCTTGCGGAAATGATGATTGAGGAAAACCGTATTGTACCGGTGATTTTTGTTCTGATTTCAGATGCGGCGCCCTATGAGAAATCTGGGGATACTCCGGAAAGGTTTCTGAAGACTGTGAAGTCTCTTCTGGGGGGGAGAAGAGACATCCATCTTAACTGCCTCAGTATAGGTAAGAATGCGCACCATAACCTATTCAAAGAGGCTGCAGTTATTGCTGGCGGTAAGAGCCTCGCTTTGTCTTCGCCTGACCTTGCCCAAATTACTAAATGGATGAAAGAACTTTACTAGGATGTTTCTCCCAAAACTTAAACGGGGCTTTCTACAAGAGGATTAAAATGTCCAAACGGTGGCAAAATTGCCAGCCTAACTAATGTTTATTCTTATCGGGAATGAGAGAGTTCTAGCTGGGTAAGGCTAGTCCTCTGGTCTCCAAATTTTGTTCTCGCTGCGCCTCTCTCCCTTTAAAAGGAGAATTAATATTATTAGCTTGGGCAAAGTTTTAATAGAAACATTTAATCCCCTTTTAGTAAGACTTGTTCTCTTAGAAAATCAGGGAAATGATTTTTATGGAAAAAGTTGTGCGCATCTCCCAGATTGAGAAATATGTGGGTGAATCTGTCCAGATCCGGGGTTGGATACACCTAAGAAGGGAGCATGGTAAACATATGCTTTTTTTAGTGGTTAGAGATGGAACTGGCTTCATCCAAGTGGTGTTAAGAGATAATGTTAAGGGTTACGAGGAGGTTTCCAAGAGTTATAGAGAGGCCGCAGTGATTATTACCGGAAATGTTACTGAGGATAAGAGGTCTCCTTACGGTTATGAGATTAGGGCGGAATGTGCTAAGGTGATTTCTCCCTCCCAACCCACAATTGAGGAGGAGCTCCAGCCGGATTCCTCAGTTGACGTTTTGCTGGACAAGAGGCATCTAGTCATTAGGGGGGAAAAGGCTTCGGCGGTGCTGCGCTACACAGATAAATTATTGCGGTATATTAGGGAGTTCTGTGTGGAGAAGGGTTTAACTGAGGTTGTTCCCCCAATAATTACTAAGGCTGCTTGTGAGGGTGGGGCCACCCTTTTCCCAGTTAAATATTTTGACGAGACTGCTTATCTTACGCAGTCTTCTCAGCTTTATCTGGAGGCGGTGCTTCCCGCTTTGGGTAATGTTTACTGTATTCAGAAATCTTTTCGGGCGGAACAGCACAGAACTAGGAGACATCTTTTGGAGTATTATCATTTTGAGCCGGAGCTAGCATTTATTGATTTTGAGGATTTAATTAGGTTTGCTGAGGAGAACATTATCCACATTGTTAAGAGGACTTTGGAGGAGGATTACAAGATTCTGGAATTGTTTGGCGTGGAGGATCTTGAGGTGCCCAGACAACCATTTAAAAGATTGACCTACGCTGAGGCTTTAGATTTCTTTAAATCTATGGGTGTGGTTATCGAGCCGGGAATGGATATTGAGGAGTCCAAGGAGAGAATGCTTGTGGATCACTTTGGAGAGCCCGTTTTTCTAATAGAGTTCCCAGCTGAACAGAAGGCTTTTTACTTTAAGAGGAAGGAGACTGATGGAAGCGTGGCTTTAGCCATGGATTTACTTGTTCCCACGGTGGGCGAAATAATAGGAGGAGGAATGAGAGAAGACGACTATGACAAAATTATTTTACGACTGAAGGAAATAAAAGCTAACCTCGACGATTATCGCTGGTACACAGACTTTAGAAAATACGGCTCGGTTCCACACGGTGGCTATGGATTAGGCATTGAAAGAACCGTGGAATGGATTCTACGCCTAGAACACATTCGCGACGCCACACTCTTCCCAAGATTCGTAAACAGGCTACTACCCTAATCATAAAGCAGTAGTTGTTTGTCTTGCACCCCTTCTTTAGGGTGCAGATAGGTCTTAACTCTTCAATCAAAAATTTTCCAAAATAGTTTAGTGACCTGTTGCATGGTGACTGATTTGAGCTATGGTAAGCTTAAAAAATATGATGCGCTCCTCAATGATTACCGTGAGCTTTATCACAGGAATGTTTTTGATTATGTTAAAGGGGCGGAGGTAACCAGCCAAATAGTTTCTCTCTCCAAGGAGCTGGAGGAACACTATGAGAATAAGGCGCGGAGCGCGGATAGTTATTATTCTCCCCTGATGGAGGCAATTCGTGTTTTTTTCAGGTCTCAAAGGTGTCTTTTGGAGGTTTCAAATCGGCTTTTCAAAATGGGAATTAACGATTACCTTTTCAGTTTTGAAGATGAACACCCCCTCAACAAGGTTCGAATGGGAAATAAAGTTTTGGAAATTGGTTCAGACCCTGACACGCAGAAAATAAAGGAGGTTTTACTGGAAGTTTTAGAGCATATCAAACCGTGTTTGCCCGAGCTGGAGTCCGCCTCTAAAAAAATTTTGGGAGCTAGGGATAAAGACTTGAGTTCAATGTTAGAGGGGGCAATGAATCTTCTGAATTCTAAAATACACTTCTTTAACTCGCTGGTTAAGATTCTGGAGGGAAAATTTGAGGATGCAATCTATGAATTGGAAGAATCCATCAAAAACATAGAGGTAGCAATAAAATCCGTTAAAACCAATTTAGACACACCAAGCGAGGTTGAAAACGCTAAGAAAACAGAAGCCTACCTCAAACTAATAATAGATAACCACAAAAACTCCATCACAACCATGAAGCAACTCATTTCAAAAAAGGCACAATGAAGTAACCTAACTCAAAAGAGAGAAAAATAATCAAAACTTGGGCGGGTAACACAAACTTTTCAGACACTCTACCTTCCCCAACTCCAATCTATATGAGTGCCCCTGTGTTTTTAGATTTTGACGGCTTTAAAGTATGCTCCGCTTCCCTTCACATTTTCCTTTACGATGTATTGGTCTATTTTGGCAATGGGGTAGAGGAAGGGAAATAGTATATAGTCTGGGATTTTGTGGCGTCTGAAGAATTCTCTTACTTCCTCTGCCACCTCGCTGAACTGTTGATTATAGTAACCGTAGGCGGCGGCCTCCATGTTTAGGCTTCTTATTAGTTTCAACAGTTTTTTTAGGGTGTATCTTCTGTGGTGTCCAAGGTCTATGTCTTCTCTTGTTAGCCCTCTCCTCACAGTTTTTTCCTTGATAATTATTTTTTTCCTCTCTATGGTGGGCACGGTTCCAACGATGAACCCTCCATTCTTAATCACCCTTTTTGAGTCTTGGATAGCCTTCCTGTCGTCTGGAATGTGTTCTAAGACATCCAGCATTATAACTCCGTCAAAAGTGTTATTTCTGAAGGGGAGGGCTTGCCCATCTGCAATTAAGAAGTCTATGGGTAAATTGTTTATTTGGGCGGATTTGTGGGCTTCAAAGAAGTCCTCGTTGGGTAAGTCTACCGCCACCATCTTTAAACCCTCTTCCATTAGGGCCACGCTCCAGACACCCCAACCGCATCCTAGGTCTAAAACCATCATTTTCGGTTTAGGGGCCAGAGCCTTGTAAACCTTTTCAGCCCTCACCGCATCAAGGAGGTAGGGGTGCCCAATTGTTTTGTATATAAATTCCCTAAAGGCTACTACTAGGGGACTAGGGTTGGTGTGTCTATGGTAGGATAGAAAGCGACCAATTATCGGTTTTTTAAACAATTTTTAAGCCTCCATAAACCTATTTCCTAGCTATATTAGAGGTTCTCCAAAGATATTCAAAATAATCTGCAGCCAAGGCAGCGAGTCCCAAGTGGTCCGACCATATGGCCATGGAGAAAACAATACCTCCACCAGGAGTAATTTCTGGAAATATTATGATTGCTTCACGGTTATCTACTATTATTCCACCGCCGTATAGCACGTCGCGTGTCCTTATTTCTCCAGAGAATTTGGAAAATTTCTCCAAGATATTTGCTTCAATTTCGGATGCCATAAATTTTGTTTCTACATCCTTCAACCTCAGTTTTCCCAAAATACGCTGCAGAACCTCTACTTTTTCCTCTTTTATTTTGGGAAAAGCTACGAGTATATTTTTCTTCGTTTTTTCAACCATTTCCTCCATTTTTTCCAAAATGTTCTCTTCCCCATGGATTATCCAAATGTCTGGCCTTTCAGACTCCCCGCTCTTCTCGTAAAGCGGCTGCAACTCGTTAATGATCTGCTCCTCGTTTTCTTCTATTTCCCTCTGTATCTGAAGTTTAAGGTTTCTCATAGCCTCTGTGGGCGGTCTGGGCCTATACTTGTTAGGCCTGCCTCTATCGGACTTCACCCATCCCTTCTTCTCAAGCCTCTCAGCCACCTCATAAATCCTAGAGTAGGGAACACCGCTTCTTTTGCTCAGCTCAATAGCAGTAAGAGACCCAGCACCAAGAAGAGCCAAATACGCCTCAATCTCATACTTGGTGAGTCCAATATCCTCCAACGCCTTTTTGGTTTTATTACTAATCATATGAAGCCAGCCCACAAGCTTAATGCGATCTTTCGGACTCTTTATAAATTGTATCCTCCAATCTTTTTAAATTATTGATGCTATAGCCCCCCATTCTTTCAAAAGGTTAATACGCTACTAACCACCTTTAAGATTGGAAACATATTAGAAGAATAACCGAAAAAAATGGGGAGCCCACATTGTATGCAGATAAAGCAAAAAAACTCCAAACCCTAAGAAATATTCTGGTTGAAAAAGGGTTCCAAGTGAGACGCCACTGCTGCGAATACTTCCTAATAAAAAACAATAAATTCATAGGCGTCCTCTCGCTATTTCCCAGCTGGAACCAAGCACTACTGGTCAGCACAAACAAGCAAGAATCCCAAAAACTATTCCTAGAAATCCTACAAATTATCAAAGAACTATTTCCCGAAATAAAAGTAGAACTTCAGGGTTAAATAAACCGGAAACATAGTTCGTCACAAACACTTCCAATAACTATTTGCCCCTCAATAATTTGCATAAACGAGATGAGGCACATGGAGAAGAATGAAAATCAGGAGCCGAAAAAAAGGGTAAAAGCAATTAATATTGATCAAAGACTCTGTAAAGGCTGCGAACTATGCATACACTTCTGCCCGCAAGGCGTACTGGAAAAATCAAAGGAGCCAAATGAGCAAGGCTACTACCCCCCGGTACCCGCCAACATAAAAAATTGTAAAGCCTGCAAACTCTGCGAATTGTACTGCCCAGACTTCGCAATTTTTGTAGAGGAAGAAAGCTGATCGGGAGGATCATCATTGGAGTCTAAAGTTTTTTATGAAGAGGAAGGCGAGGGTAAATGTCGTGTTTGGGCGTACTTCTTTCTTATGGGTAAAGACTTAGTAGTTGGAATATGTGGAGGAGAGAAACCACACATAGGGGCCCTAGCAGTATCGGAGCCCCGCCCAAGCAGAAACAAGCCGGGAGTTACATCATCAACCTCCTCCGTTATCACCTTATATGGCCACAAGGATGACATTGTGGCCCGCGAAACCGCTGACAATTTAGCCAGAGAAACCAACAGAATAGTAACCGTAACAGCAGGCATCCACGTGGAAAACGCTACAAAAAAAGAGATAGAAACACTATTGGAAAATTCGAGACGCCTCACCAAAAAAATCATAAAGAAAATTAGTTCGCTCACATAACCTCCAAACTTAAAGACACCCGAACACAATGACGTTGCCAACCACTTCGTTTACAAGTTTTTATCCAGACTCCCCGTTTTAAGTAAAACTTCATCGAAAGAATATGCATTTTAGGAAGATTTACTGCAACTCAGAGCTAGGAGCAACCATATAGCACTTGGGAAGATGAAAAATTACACTAACCATCTCCGTCTCTTTTACCGAAATTTAGAGTTACTGTTTCTTCACCAAGAGCATCTCAGCTTTTTGTAGACGCTGCAGGATGAAACTATTGTAATTTAAAGCTAAAACTTCAATAATATTGTTATATTATATGCTAATTACAGATATATATTAGTTTTTTGTTAAAATATGGTTAAAGAATTCGGTAGGATGAGAATGAAGGGAAAGTTAAAAATATTTGCAGCCAGCATCCTCATAGTGCTCACCCTAGGCCTAGAAACAAGTTATATAACTTTGGGGCTAGGTGTATTTGCGAACAACAATTACTACCCTGCCGGGTTAGTTTATGCGGCTCTTGAATGGCAGATGAAAGCCTCTGCACCAGATCTACTCCTCGAGTCTAAATTTTCCTATTGACTTGAACATAGATAAATTAACACTGGAACAAATCGAACTTTACAAGCACAGCATTGAAGACACCATGAACAATGCCTTCATGGGGTGGCAGATACAGAAAATTTGTAGCGGAGAGCTCAAACCCTTCACCTCACCACCAGACAAAGAATCAGTGAGAAAACTGTTCCTACAGTACCTATCAGAAAACCCGAACTGCGTAGCACGCTTCACACATTGCGACCAGATGCTCTCCCAAGAGAACCAGCTTGGGATATCTGAAAGAGTATCTGAAATTAAACAGCCACTCCAAGACGTAAACCTCATCATAGGGGGGCGAAATAATAAGTGAATGTAACCAGAAACATAAACGGAACAAACTATTACATTTTAACCATGGAATACTCACTAACAATTAAACGGAACCACCCAAAACATAACCATAATAACTGTAACTAGAAATGATGGAACAGTGATTCTGGATCCCTACTTCCGCATCGATCAGGCACCCTTGCTCTTGGCCATGCTACGTTTGGGTGTTTTGGCCTTTTGTATTCGTAGGATGGTCCTTTACGGTAATACTCTACGGATACGATTGTTACACGTATGCATATTGGATCTCAGGGTTAGAAGCCTCTGCTTGGATAAGCTATGTTTACCTGAATCATCCTATCGAAGGTGTTTGGGCATATATCTAATGGGCTAGTTTAATAGGTAGTTTAGTCGGTGGTATATATTCATTAATAAGTGCTCTGCTGAAAGTACTATAGACTTTCCAATTAATTTTTTCCTTTTCTTTTTCAGGGAACATGGTTTTTTCCGCCTTTTTTTGGGGAAAGAAGCCTTAAATAACCTTGGTTAAGGATAGGTTTAGGAAAAAATTAATGAGAAACTCTATAGAATAGTGGTTGTGCTTGAAGTAATAGCAGCTTCGATAGAAGCTACTCTCGGCGTTATAGCTATAGCTATTGCTGCCTTAATATTAGAGGAGGGGGCGGCAGGAACATACGATTGATAGGTACCAAGAAATAGCATCGTACAATCTTGCTAGAGGCCCAAACTGGGGCTGGATGGAGTGCACATATATCCAAAACCCTACTTCTCCGCCACGAACAACTAATCCACCATGCTTTGATGAAAGCTTCAAAATTATCTACTATCTTGTTAGCGTAGACAGAGCTTTTTGGCATAAATTACCTGCGGATTTCACTCCCGCGCCGGCGATAGATTCGCAAAATCTCTTGTTTTTGGGCCTTTTTTT
>JAHQXB010000082.1 GCA_029856435.1 Candidatus Jordarchaeia archaeon | reverse complement strand
TTTGCAGGAGGCAGGGGATGCAGATAACCACCCGCACTCTCTTCTGGCTCTTCAGAAGGGTAACCCTTCTTCACCTGTTTCTCCGGGATGGAGAAGAGCTCTGGCTGCTGGAAGAACCGCCCCTCCCCCTCTCAGGTTCGCCTTGGACAAGCTGGGGCTTCCTCACCCTGAACAGTACATCTCAGTGCTCACGCCAGTTGAGGCCAGTGGAGAGCAGGGGGAGAACTAGTGTTTTTTGGTGTGAATGGTTTTGAGGGGGCTCTCAGAAGGGTGAGAGGCAGGCGCGCAAAGCATGGAAAGGTGGATCTGAGGGCAAAACTGGTGGCATGGGAAGGGGATATTAAGGCGTCTAAAGGGCACTAAACAGATGTGAAAAGCCTGCGTCCCCACCTAGACAGAATAAAAATTCAAATCCGCGAAAAGTAGGTTATAATGCATTTTTCATCACTGTTTAGAGTGCACATGTCCTTTATCATTAATATGTTGGAATAGGTGCTCTGTTCACAGTTCACCCGATTTTTAGAGGTATTGTTTCTTTAGGTTTTGGATTTCTTCTGTTACATTTTTTACTATTTTGGGAATTTTTTCTGGTTGGGGTATTTTGTCATAGTATTTTGTTTCTGTGCCCAGTATTGTTGAGATGACTGCTGCGATGCTTAGGGGCAGGGCTAGGAGGCTGTATCCTCCTTCCAGTATGAAGGTGGTTTTTCCTTTGCAAACTTCTTTTGCTAACTGGAGGATTATTCGGGTTAGTTGGGCGTAATCTTCTGCCTGCAGATTCATGTTTCCAACAGGGTCGCTGTAATGTGTGTCAAAGCCGAAAGAAACCACTAAAAACTCAGGTTTATAGTCTCGGATTATTTCGGGAAAGATTTGTTCGAAGGCCCAGAGGTAGGTTTTTCCCCATGTCCCCAGGGGCAGTGGCACATTAATATTGTATCCCTTCCCCTCTCCGCTGCCTATTTCCTCCAGCCAGCCTCTTTCTATTGTTTCCATACCGTACTCGTGAAAGGATAAACAGAAAACAGTGGGGTCGGAATAGAATATTTGGGACGTCCCATCACAGGCATGCGCATCAAGGTCCAATATTAGGACGCGTTTAACTTTTTCCTTTTCCTGAAGCCACCTGACTGCCACAGCGCAGTTATTAAAGTAACACATTCCCTCCGAGTGCCCTATTCCAGCATGATGCCCCGGTGGGCGGATGAGAGCGAAGGCTGTCTCCGCCTCTCCCTCGCGAACCTGCTGCACCGCCAGAATGGCTCCGCCAGCCGACAAGCAGGCAGCATTAAACGTATCCTTGACTACAAAGCTTGAGGAACCAACTTCACCGTACCCTAGTCCTGATAATTCACTGACCACGTCAAGAAGGTAAGGACTGTGCACCCGAAGTATATCTTCTCTGGTGGCAGGTTTGCACTCAAAAAGTTCCAGGTCCGGGTTCTCCAGTAGACCAGAGTTTTTGAGGTATTCGCGGGTAAGCTTTATGCGGCTTGGATTCTCAAATGCTTCCATCCACGGTCTAGTAACCTCGGGAACATGCATCTCTTCAAAGGCCCTATGGGAAACCAATGCTAACTTCATAATCATTACCCTGCCGCTTGAAACAAAAATGTAGAAGGAGCCCAGAATTTATCAGCTTTTTTTCACTAAAAAATTTTTTGAAATGATGAAAAAGAGAATTGAAAAATGTCTGATGCTACTGGCTTTGGGGTGCAACTTTTTGGTTTTTAGGTGGTGGCTTTTATTTTGTTTATGAGGGTGTTCAGCCACTCGTTTATTGCTATGTCTGCTGCCACTTCTCCAGTTTTTATTTTTTCCAGCACACCATCCAGAATTGAGGTTTGTCCCTTTATAATTTTGCCCCTTAGTAACCTCTCTCTGTCCCCGCCATCCAAGTCTAATAGATAGAAGTCGTGGAGGGCAGAGATTCTTCCCCGGAGGTTTATTGCTGCTAGCCTCGCGAAGTGCTCGTCGCTCAGTACCACCACTACGGCGGTTTTTTCCGTTACCCTCATTAAGAAACTGTTCCTATTGTGTATGCTATCCCCCTCGTGCATTTCTGATATGGGAAACTTGGTGTAGTAGTCAAGGTACTCTTTTGGAACTTCTCCCTTTAAACCGATAAGGGAGTTGTTAATGTCTAGTATCGCCACACCCTTAGAACTCCAGTTGCCCTTATTTCTCTCCACGTCTTCCAACAATTTTTCCACAAGCTGGCTTCGCAGCATAACAATACTTCCGCTCCGCAAATATACAATTAGTTTCATAAAGGGGTATCAACATATTTTCCTTGTGTTATCTTAAAAACCCCACATTTTTTACACAAAGTTTAATATATTTCAGCTTCCTAATACGATTAGCACTAGGTGGGGCCCTGGCCTAGTCAGGATATATGGGTACCTGAAAGGGCGCAGAACCATAATTGTCTGGTGCGTATGCCTGCGGAGCCTGTGATCGCGGGAAATCTATCCTTACCCAGGGTGGATTCGCGACTTCAAATCCCGTGGGCCCCGCCACAGCTTCTTTTAGCAATTGCCAGAAAAGCACTGGTTTCAATTTTGTGGATGCCACATATTTAATTTCATAAAAATAGAAGGAGTCTTTTTTGTTGTTTACATTTTTGAGGGTATTTGTATTCCTAGTATGTTTAGGGCGTTTTCTAGTGTTTGTTTTGTTGCGTGGACTAGGGCGAGTCGGGCTTTTTTTGTTTCTTCGTCTTGTGCGGTGAGAACTGGTTGGGATTCGTAGAATTTGCTGAATTTGAGGGCGAGTTGGTAGGTGTATTCTGCTAGTATGTGGGGTTTTAGTTGTTCGGTTGCTGTTTTTACTGTTTGTGGGAATAGGAGTATGTGTTGTATTAGGGTTTTTTCTTTTTCGTCGCTTAGTTTTTCGGGTTTTATTTTTGGTGTGGGCTTTTTGTCGGCTTTTTCTAGTATGCTGCGGGCTCTGACTACTGCGTATTGTATGTAGGGTCCTGTTTCTCCGTCGAAGTTTGTTACTTTGTCGAAGTCGAATATTATGGTTTGTTCGGTGCTGAATTTTATCAGCCAGAATCTGACTGCTCCTACTGCTATTATTTCGGCTAATTCTCTTTTTTCAAGTTCGGGAATGTCTGGTAGGTTTTTGCTTACTTGTAGGTATGCTCGGATGAATGTTTGGTTGATTACTGCGTCTGCGTGGTATCCTACCCAGTTACCTTCTCTTCCTGAAAATCTTTCGCCGGCTAGTTTTACGTGTTTGTAGGAGAGATGAATGGAGTTTTCGGCTTCCTCTTGGTAGCCGAGGAGTTTAATGCTGGATTTGAGGGCTTGCTGCAGGTATTCTTGCTCGTATCCTATTACGTTGATTACCTTTTTTGCCTTGGCAAATTCGTCGCTATCTTTGCTTAGGGTGGGGGCGGTGGTCCATAGTATTTGTTTGTTGAATTGGGTGTTCCATGGGCGGTACTTCATTTTTGTTTCTAGTTTTCCAAATTTCCATAGTTGGTAGGCTATGTCGTGGGCTATGTAGGTGGGTACTCCAGTGGAGCGTATTATCACTTTGTCTGGGTTTTTCTTGTCTTTGAATTCTTCCATTCTGCTGAACTTTGCCACAAAGCAGCCTTTGTATTCTCCTTCTGTTTCCCATACGAAGTTTTCGGATTTTTCTAGTTTTTTGAGGGTTTCCTCCCATATTTTGGACCTTGCAATGTCGCTCTCCCAGACCAGTAGGTTATATCCTATGTTTGCTCTGGTTGTTGTTTCTAGGTTTGATTCAACGCACATTTCTGAGAGGTGTCTGCTGAAATCGGCAATCTCGTTGTTCCCCGTTTCCATGCTGCGCATTACTTCGTCTACTTCCTTTTCTAGTTCCGGTTTTTCTTTTAAGAGTTGGGCGGCTTTTGCATATATGAGTCCATACCAAAAGTCTAGTTTGGTGTCCTTCTCTCTTGGAACTTCTAGGTGTATGTTGTTAAGAAAGGCCCAGACCAGTACACCAACCTGTCTTCCCAAATCATCAATGAAGTTCTGGACTTCTACGTTCCACCCACAGTTCCTGTATAGATTTGCAACCACATCGCCCAAGACAGCGTTTCTTAAGTGGCCAATGTGTAGGGGTTTGGTGGGGTTGACAGCAGTGTGTTCAACTAAGACTTTTTCTCCCTTCCCTAACTGTAATTTGCCATAGTTTTCTCCCTCCGCAAATACTCTGTCTATTACTGTTTTTGTGAGTTCTGAATCGTCGAAGTAAAAGTTAACGTAGCCGGGGGGCGCAGCTTCTATTTTTCCAACAAGGGGCAGTTTTGTCGCCTTCAGCTTTTCCACTAACTGCTGGGCGGTTTCTATTGGTTTACTTTTGAGGCTTTTCGAAACGCGGAAGGCTATTGTGGATGAAAGGTTTCCCAGTTTGGGATCTGGAGGTTGACTTATGCTTAACGTGATTTCTTTTTTGGGAATATCCTTAACTCCCAATAGTGTAAGGCTATCATACGTAGCATCGACGATTTTTTCTATCACTTCTGTGAGCATAAAATCTACCCACTTCAAATATCCCATAATTAATCAGTTAATTTTCAAGACGGAAAACATTCAATCATGTTTTTATAAATTCTCCCGAGATGTTGGAGAAAAGCGGGCCTGAAGGGAGTTTCAATATAGTCCAGAGGGAATACATTTTTGAACCCTTGGTATCCGGCTGACTCCATTTCTTGGAAACTCCGGAGGCCGGCGCCCTATCCACTAGACTACAGGCCCGCGTTTTCGGTACGTCTCCAAGTATTGTATGACTTGATTGGTGATTTTTAGATATTTTGGTTACCTTTGGCTTGGTTTGGTTCAATCCACCAAGCTTGTCTTTTTCCCTCGTTCTTGGTGCGCTTAAACTGAATAATTCTCTTCCCAAACTTTTCTTCTGTTCTGCTCGCCATGCCTTTAATTCTGGTGAGGATCTGTCTCCGCTTAAGGCTGGTTACTGATTCAAGCTCTTTGGTGGTAACGCCTCCAGACTCTACGAGGTAATTGATTATCAGCCTATCTGTTTCGTCATTGCAAATGTGGTTGAGGAGCTGTTTTAGGTCCTCTTTGTACAATTCATTGTGGATGTTTGGTTCTTCCCTTTTTATTACTCTTTCCAGTTTTATAACTCTAGATTTAAGTTGTTCTATTTCCTCCTTCAAATCCGCCTCTTCACTGTTTGGTGTTTGCCTCAGTTTTTCTATTATTGCCTCCTTAATAAATTCGGACCGCTTACCTCTCTCAACCTTTTTATTCAGTTCCTCCAATAATTCCTCAGAGATTTTTACAGTTAATACCACTGTTTTGCCTATTTGGGTTCCCTCCATCAAAATTCAAACTGAATATATGGAATTGATTAGCAAATTTTTAACAATAAATTTAGGATTTCCTAAACTGTTTTGGTCGCACTCCAAGCACCTATAACGGGTTACTTTTTGTAGTATTATATTTTAAACCTTTTTTATTAAAATGTTATTTGGACTCAGCGTTTACCCACAATTTTTACTGGTGGACCGCATTTTTAGTGAAAATTTTCGAGTATTAGCCGTAAGGTTTTTGAACGTTATTTACAGTTTATCTGTTGGTTAAAAAATAAACTTGGTGTTTCGGTGGCAACAATGAGGGTTTACTCCACTCGTTTTGATAAGGCTAAGAGGATACTTGTGAGCGAAGAGGTAGACGCTCTACTATTATTGAACCCTAAAAACATTTACTACCTTACCGGGTTTTGTAGTCATTCATGGGATATTCCCAGCGCAGTCATATTTTCAGGAGAAAATGATGTTACGCTCACTGTTTCACGCATAGAATTGGATAGAGCGGCTGAGAGTTCATGGATTAATGATGTCCGATGCTATTATCCCTTCCCTCTCAAGATAGATGATAAAAACGAGAGGGTGGACAGCGTTATTGATTCGATAAGCGCAATCATTGATGAAAAGGGTCTCAGCGAGAAGGTAATTGGTATTGAACTCTCCCAGCTCCCGGTTCTCACATTTGAGAGTCTTAAGAAAAAATTGCCTAAGGTAGGCTTCAAAGATGTCTCCAAAAATGTCTGGGAAATGCGGATGTACAAAGACATCACCGAAATAGAAAATATTCAGAAGGCCATAGAAATCGCCGAGAAGGGTTTAAGAACCGCAATAGAAATCATCAGCCCCGGAACAACAGAGATACAAGTTGCTGTAGAGGTGGAGAGTGCCCTACGCAGAGCAGGTTCCCAGAGAGCCCACTCAGAGAGCGTGGTAGTATCGGGAGCCAAATCCGCTTATCCCTATGCAATCGCGGGAAACAAAAAGATTGAAGAAAATGAATTAGTTCTAATAAATGTATCCGCCTCCTATAATGAATACTGCGCAAATGTCACAAGAACCATATTTACAGGTAGCCCCCACAAAAAACACAAAGAAATATTTGAAGCCGTAAAACAAGCTCTTAATAACGCGTTGCAATACGCCAAACCGGATGTTCCTCTAGGTCAACTAGACGCGGTTGCCAGGAGAGCGATAAAGGAAAAGGGCTATGAGCCATTCTTCATACATCCCATTGGGCACGGAATAGGTTTAGAGCAGCGTGAACCCCCCATAGTTTCGTTAAACAATTCGGAGAAAATAAAAGAGGGACTAATTCTAAATCTTGAACCAGCAGTTTACATACCCGAATTTGGTGGAGTAAGAATTGAAGACACCATACTAATAACGGAGGGAGGCAACCAAGTCTTAAACAAGCTTCCAATAGAAACGATGTAAGTTTTCCCCTTACTTATAAGCCAAACCTATGTATAAAAATTTTAATCCCAAGAAGTCTATCCTTCCTCTATTTTTTCAAGTTTAAAGAGGTAAGAGTAATGAACATCAAACCAGTTTGTATCCTTTGCCTTCTCAATCGTGGTTACCGAGAAATACAATACTCAACAAATGACCCCGATGTTCAGTTAAAGGCAATGAAGGAAGTATTACAGGTAATTAACAGGATAATAAATGAGCAGAATCACCCCATGCACCTAGTCCCAGCTTATTCGGGCACATATAGAGACCGTGTGATAAAAAAGGTAACTGGTTGCCCAGACCCCTACCAGAGGGAGAAGATAAAATCCAATAAAATAGCATTAGAACTACGCTCCGACCTCGAAAAAATCATCGACAAAGAAAATGATGCATATAAGAGGTTTAGAACCGCCTGCATCGCAGCAATTGTTGGAAACATAATAGAGTTTGATGTTTTAGGGCACCAATTTAACTTGGAAGAAATATCCAAACTTATGGAGAAGGCGGAGGAGGAACTAGTCATCGACGACATACCCGCATTGTTCCAAAAGATTAAACCGGGAATAAGAGTTTTGTATTTAACAGATAATGCCGGCGAAATAGCATTAGATGTTCTGCTTGTAAGGGAGTTAAAAAAGATGGGAGCAGACGTTACAGTGGGGGTTAAGGAGAAGCCAGTTTTGAATGATGCCACCCTCGAAGATGCCAAAGCAGTAGACATGATGGGGGTGGCCGACCGCGTAATAACCATAGGCACAGACAGCGTGGGTTTAATATTAAATGAGTGTTCAGAGCTCTTCCTAAACTTCTACAACAATTCCCACTTGATCATAGCTAAGGGAATGGGCTACTTTGAAACAATGACCGGACATAACGTGAAACACCCCATGGACATTTTTTTCTTGTTGAGAACAAAATGTGACCCAGTAGCCACCAGTCTAGGGGTTGAGTGGGGCAAAAATGTGGCAAAACATTTTCCCGCCAACACAACAATAGAGTGCTGAACCCAAAAAAACTATAAGTTAATAGTATCAGAATAAGAACAACACTCTTGGAGGGAAACCTTGATGAAAATTACTCTACCCGTCATCGTTGTAAATTTCAAAACCTATACTGAAAGCATCGGCGAAAAAGGGCTCAAAATCGCTAAAGCCGCGGAGGAAATATCTAATAATACTGGAATATGCATTGTAGTTGCACCCCAACACACTGATATCCGGCTAATCGCAAACCAAGTGAATATTCCAGTTTTTGCCCAACACATAGATCCCTATGCCCCCGGCTCACACACGGGATATATTCTCCCAGAGGCAGTTGCTGAAGCCGGAGCTGTTGGGACTCTTATAAACCACAGTGAACACAGACTCATCCTCGCAGACATTGATGAAACCATACGAAGAGCAAAAGAAGCGAAACTTAAAACCATAGCCTGCTCCAACAACCCCGAAGTTAGCGCGTCAATCTGCGCCCTTTCACCCGACTTTTGCGCATACGAGCCACCCGACCTCATAGGAACAGGAATCTCTGTCTCTACAGCAAAACCAGAAGTAGTAACCAAAGCAGTTGAACTGATGCAAAAAATTAACCCCCAAGTCATTCCTCTCTGCGGAGCAGGAATAAGCACAGGAAAAGACGTAACTGCAGCAATCAAACTAAACACAAAAGGCGTTCTCCTAGCTTCTGGAGTAGTAAAAGCGAAGGACCCCAAAGCGGTACTAAAAGAAATGGCCGAAGCAGCACAAAAAACACTCTAAACTACCAAAACCAAAAAGGCCCCCCTTTTTAGAAGATTGCAGAAGCGTTTTTAAACCAGCCAACCGATATCCTTATGATAATTAGTATCACAAAAACGTGGGATGGTACAAAAAATTGTTGGGAATAAGCGGATACGGAGTTTACATTCCCTTACACAGATTAAAACTTAAGGAAATTGCAATCGCCTGGAAAGAGGACACCCAGCCCTCCGGAGAAAAGGCTGTAGCCTATTTTGATGAAAACGTATTGACACTAGCCTACAACGCTTGTAGAAACGCTATAAAACACGCAGACATAAAACCTAGCAACATAAATGCATTATATCTGGGAACTGTATCCAGCCCATACATTGAAGCCTCTTTGGCTGCTCCCCTAGCAAACGCTCTGGGCCTGCCGGAAAACGCTGAAGCAAGAGACTTTGGCGCTTCAACCAGAGCAGGTACAGACGCGTTGCAAGCGGGCTTGGACGCCATAAAATCAGAAAGACTGGAAAACATTTTGGTTGTAGGAAGCGACATCCTTGTGGGAGCGCCTGGAACCAGTTTTGAATATACCGCTGGTTCTGGAGCAGCTGCCTGTATAATAAGCTGCAACGGAGTGATAGCCGAGTACGAGAACAGTTTTTTCTACACAACAGGCTTCGCCGATAAATGGAGAAATGTTGAATCAAAATACCCCCTATTCGGAGATACGGGATTCATAAGAAAATATGGATACGTGGAACATGTGGTAAAAAGTGCGAGGGGACTTTTCGAAAAACTGGGAGACACAGCGCAAAGCTTCAACCACGTGGTGCTCCAACAACAAGAAAGCAGACTGATATCTGAGGCCTCAAAAATCTTGGGATTCACACCAGAACAGCTCAAAGCCGGCATGACTCTGGAAAACTTCGGTGACACGGGCTCAGCATCCATCCTCATAGGATTATCCGCAATTCTAGACCAAGCGGAACCAGGACAAAGAATACTAGCTATTTCCTATGGCTCCGGTTCCAGCGCAGCCCTCAGCTTTAAAGTAAACAAAAAAATACAGGACAAGCGCAAAAACTCAACTCCAGTTAAAAGTTTCAAGGAAAACAAAGAATACATAGACTACTTCACTCACCTCAGGCAGAACAAAATAATACTCCGAACCGAACAATAAAATTGGGAGATGTCTAATATGATAACACCCCCATTATGGAGAGATTATAGACAAAACAACAGGATGGAAGCCTACAAATGTAAAAACTGCGGATACGTAAGCTACCCCGAAAAAAGAAAAGTATGCCCCAAGTGTAAAAAGGCCCCCTCAGAATTCGAAACAATCACACTAGGGCCCAGAGGCAAAATACTAACCTACACCATAGCATACACACTACCAGGAGAATTTGAACCACCAATACCCCTAGCAATAGTAGAAATGGACGGCGGAGGAAGAATATACGCCATGGTATCCGAATGCAAACCTGACCAAATAAAAATAGGAATGGAAGTGGAACTAGACTACCGAGAAATATTCCAAGAAGACGGATACCACGTACAATCCTTCAAAGTAAAACCAGTAAAAAAAGGAGGAGAACCAAAATGAAAAACAAAGTAGCAGTAGTGGGAGCAGGAATAATAGACTTCGGGGTGCTATACGACAAAAGCCCAGACATGATGATGGAAGAAGCATACATAAAAGCACTTCAAAGCGTAGACAACGGAATACAACCCCAAGAAATACAGGCAGGCTGGCTGGGAACACTCAGAGGAAGATTCACAGGAGTAACACTAGCCCACCCCACAGGACTATTCAAAATACCAGTATCACGAGTAGAAAACGCCTGCGCCACAGGCAACGACGCATTCCGCCACGCATGCTTCGCGATAGCTGCAGGAATATACGACACCGCAATAGTAATAGGATATGAAAAAATGCACGACGAAAAAGGAGGACTAATAAAATACGCGGCAGTCAAAGATATCTGGATGAGAAGAGCAAGAACCATGCCCTCCTTCTTCGCCCTAAGAGCCACACGCCATATGCACCTCTACGGATCAAAAAAAGAGGACTTCGCACTAGTATCCGTAAAAAACCGCCACAACGGAGCACTATACCCCCACGCCCACTTTAAAAAAGAAGTAACGCTAGAACAAGTAATGAACGCACCCATAATATCATGGCCTCTGGGACTATTCGACTGCTGCCCAACAACAGACGGCGCCGCCGCAGTCATAGTCTGCAAAGCAGAAATAGCCAAAAAATACACCGACACCCCAGTCTACGTTGCAGGAAGCGGACTATCAGTAGACAGCTGGATGCTGGGAGAAGACGAATCACTAGTAGGATTCCCAGCAAGCAAAGAAGCCAGCAGACAAGCCTACAAAATGGCAGGCCTAGAACCCAAAGACATAGACGTAGGAGAAATACACGACTGCTTCTCAGTCACAGAAATCCTCAACTACGAAGACCTAGGCTTCTGCGAAAAAGGCCAAGGACATAAACTAATCCAAGAGGGAGTAACGGCACTAGACGGAGAAAAACCCATGAACCCCAGCGGCGGACTTCTAGCAAAAGGACACCCCATAGGCGCCACAGGAGTAGCCCAAATAGCAGAAATCTTCGAACAACTAAGAGGCCAAGCAGGCAAAATCCAGATTGCCGACGCAAAAGTCGGTTTAACCCATAATATTGGTGTTGGGCGTGATAATACTGGCTCAGTTAGTTGTGTGCATATTTTGACTCGTTGATTGTTTCTTCTGCTTCCATTTTTCTGTTGATTGGTGCTTGTCCAGTTATAAGAGTGTATAACAATATTCTCTCTTTTAGTTTCTTTTCTTTGAAATTGTTCTTGCTGTTTTTCTGGTTTATGTTTAGTAAATTGGTGGGGTGTTTTTTGTTCTCCTGTTTTGGGCTCTGGATTGAAATGGGTGCCTTAAGTTGTTTCTTTTTTGGGTGGAATGGAAAAATCTTGGTAACTTGTAGTGGGATAGGGAGTTGTTTTTGGGGTTGCGCTTTTTGGGTGTGTTTTGTGTTTCGGCTGTTTTAGGATTTGAGTATAGTTGGTTGTATGGGAAATAGTATGTGCGGGTGTTTTGGCGCGTTGAGGTATTTTTTTCTTTTATTGGTTTTTCTCTGAAAGAGTTTAGTGTTGCTGTGTAAAGCATAATATTTAATATTAGCTTTTATGAATCTTAGTATTAATTTTTGAAGATTATGGGATAGGTTGTTTTTGGTGAATTTATGTCGCGAGAAAGTGAAGTTACTAAGCTTGTTAGCATTATTAGGGATGAGTTTAGGATTCTTGGGGCGGTTACCGCTAGAGGGCTTGCTCTAATAACTGTCGGTGGTAATGTTATTTTTTCGGATATGAGCCCGGATATTAGGGAGCGTTTAAACGTTTTTATTCCGAGTCTTCCAGCCTTAGGTGTAGGCTCTAACATTACTGTAAATATTGGGGACAGGTCCCTTTTGATTATACGTGTTTCCGAGAAAATGGTTTTAGCTATCTTTACTGATCAGAGAATTGGCGTAGTGTTAACTAGGGCAACCACTATAATGAAAAAGTACGGAGAACAATTCGACAAAGTGGTTGACATTTATGAAGGCGGAGCAGCAAAGTGATAACCCCTCTAACCTTTTTATAAAAGCGCCGCGAGAAAAGCACAACTTTTGAGGGAGCTAAAAATCAAGTTATTGTTAGTATTTGTGAAAGATAACAATTTGTGAGGAGGTCTTTAGTGTATTCAATTACGGTCGAAATTTTTGAGACCCAGTTTTTAAGATAATTATCATTTGTGTTAGATTTAGTAATTCACCAGTCGCAGTTTTTAATCCATTATTTGGAGACCCATCACTTTGAGTCTAAATGTCCTTAAATTTACTTTTGTAACATAGGGATTTTTAGGTGTTAAACATTTATTAATTGGTGGTCGAAGTGTCGGGAAACAAGTGGTTTTTGCACTTAGTTGAGCGTTGGGTGTATATTCCAGGTGAGGAGGAGTTAATTAAGCCTAGTTTGACTTGTGCCGCCCTTTTGCTAATTAGTTCCATAGGGATTATTTTGAGTCTTTATCTTCCTTGGAGTGTAAGTGTTATGCCTTTGGGTCTTGGATTACCACTTTACGGAGGACCCTACAAGATTTTGTCTGGGTTCGCGACTTTTACAAGCCCAGTTCTCTTTCCCGAAACGGATGTGACCGGAATACTTATCATATTGGGGTATCTCTCCTGCTCGATGCTTCTTTTCATAATCGAATTAGCTTCACTAATGCGACGCCCTCCAAATCTGGCTCTGGGTATACTGTCCCTTTTTATTTTGTTTACTTTGATAATGGTAACAAGTATGGTTATGTTCAACCTTACGGGAATTTATATTCTGGAAATCATAACAGAAAGGGAATTCGTATACGTATATACATTTGCTTCGATTCTGTGGCCCGGCCCCGTCTCTATGTTCGTCTGCACTATTCCTTTGATACCATCCAGTGTGACACTGATAAAGAGAGCCTACTTTATGTAAAATTTTTGTGAAAAATGGAGAAAAAAATAGGTACTTTACCACTGGGTAAGTGTGAGTTCGAATATGCAGATTAGAACTAGATTTCTAATTAAACTGTTCAAAATTGTGGAAAAAGGAGGAAATGTTTGGGTGAGGGTTTTAAACCTCAAGATCCATTTTTAATTTTCGGACAATTTCTTTGTATCTGTTTCTTATGGTGACTTCAGTTACGTGTGCCACTTCTGCTATTTCTCTTTGCGCCCTTCTTTCACCCGCCAGAATTCCGGCTATGTATAGGGCGGCCGCCGCTAGCCCTGTGGGATCTTTTCCCCCAGTTATTCCTATTTCGCTTGCTTTTTCGATAACTTCCAATGCGCGTTTCTGGCTTTCTCCTGACATGCTTAGCTCGTTTGCAAATCTTGAGATGAAGTCTGTGGCGGTTGGTCTGGGGATTTTAAGGTCTAACCCGCGGAGTATGAGCCTTACGCAGTGTGCTAATTCTTTCCTGTTTACTCGCGCAACGCTTTCTACTTCGTCTAGGGGACGTGGGATTTTGTGAAGTCTACATGCAAGGTATACTGCGGCTGCAACCATTGACTCTATGGACCTTCCTCTTACAAGGCCTTTTTCTAGAGCTTTTCGGTAAACTACTGCCGCGCTTTCACGGATGTCTCTGGGAATGCCGATTTGACTTGCAATCCGGTTAAGTTCGGGCATGGCTTGAGCGAGGTTTCTTGCTATGGAGCTGTGTACTCGGGTTCTTACCTGCCATTTTCGCAGTCGGTAAATCTGGGCTCTTCTTTTGGGTGAGAGTTTCCTGCCATAAGCGTCTCTGTCACTCCTGCTGATTGTGGTGCTGAGACCCTTATCTGGCATTCTGTAGGTCATGGGGGAACCAACTCTACTCCGGTCTCTCTTTTCTTCTGCTGTGAATGCCCGCCATTCTGGTCCACTGTCTATCATTAAATCGCTAATTATTATTCCACAGTCACCACAGATGGTGTCTCCTCTAGCGTAGTCTCTAAGAATTCTCTTGCTTCCACACTCGGGACACTGGACAATCTCCTTGTTTGATGAATCTTCATTTCCTTCGGTTTTTGACAATTATTTTCACCTCAAATTATAATGTTTATAGTGAAGAGTACCGAGGATGTGTGTAAGTTTGTATCATAAGCATCGGAGATAGACAATAAGTAACTTTAAATGGGGTTTTACTCATCCTTCGGTACTTTATACTCTTTTTTGGATAAAGCTTCAATTTTTTAATCTTTATGGGTTTTTCCTAACTTTTTATTCTTCTATTTATTTAGTGAACGGGGGGATTTTTGCTTTAATAGGTTGGATTTTTAAGTTTTTTGTATTTATATGCTTTTCGTTTTTCCCCCGCACATTCTAATACACCACTTTTCTCCTTATAAATTTTATGGTAAACGTATCCCACATTTTGTGGTTTTTGAAAAATTCTCAAAAATTTTACCCTATTTTTATGACATTTCTATAAAAGTACATTAAAAATTGTAAATCTATAAGCTTATCACACTAACACTTACGTTAGTGACGCCCTCAATTTTTGAGACTTGTAGTTTTAAATCCTCAGTTTTTACTGATAATTTATCCTTCTCGATGTAACCCTCATAGAAACACTGCTTTCCCTTTCGGCAGAGACCAGTAGTGTGGAGAAACTCGATTTTATCTCTTACAATAATTAACCCTAAATCCCTAAGAAATCTCTGAGAAAGTTTGTCGATCTCCACAGAGAGCTTAACTATTTCACGAGAGGTAGTAGGGATTAGGCGGATCTCACCATTGGACCTAGATAGTATCATTATGGCGTAGGGTTTACCAATTATCTCCAAAAATCTTTTTGGTAAGGGTATACCTGCCTCTTTGAGCTCAACAATCTCCGCTAGGGTGAGTTCATCCGACATTATTAGAACCCTTCATACCTCTCTTAAAATTAATTTTAAATATTTGTCTTTTCACATTTTTAACCTTTTGTGAGTTGACATGGTTTTTTCGAGAAAATTAATGCGTCTCCTACTGAATAATGAGAAGTAGAGGGATATAATTTATACCTTTTATTTTTTGGGCAACCATCAAAAAAGTAGAGGGTAGAAAGCTTCACTCCATTTCGTCTCTAATAATTTCTATTACGGTTCTAAATTTCACTGCGTCTGGAAGGGCGCCAATAACTTTCAGGTCTCCGCTCATGTAGGCGGATGTGGCGTCAATATCGCCTGTTAACATGCCTAACATTGTTTCATAGTTTGCTTCCATAGTTAAGTCTGGATTGTCATACGTGCCCTCTGATACCTTGAGTTTGCCATCTTTTATTGTGATGTAAAAGGGTTTCACACCTTCTCCTTGGAATTGGAGGACTCGCTCCCATCCTTCCAGTTCGGCTGCTACGTCTTCACTCTTAGCAGCTACCTCTTCCATTTTTTTAAGGTGGGTCATAATTTCAGACATTTTGGATTCCTCCCTTTGAAGCTAGATTACATGATTTTTTATCTGGATGATTTATTTAAACTTTTCTTATAAATTATATTCTGCGATAAATGGTAATATTAATAAATTTTTATATTATATTAATTAAAAAGATTATTTATTTTGAAAATTAATTTAAATTATCTTTCTATTCCATTAAAAATCTCTAAAGAAAATATTTTACCACAAAAGTTTAATATTTAAAGCCAAGAAAATAGTAGACAGTCACAAAAGTTAGGTTACCCAGAGCTTCACAAAAAATGGTCAGTGCAATTATTTTTTGGAGGCAGAAAGTTTTGAGTGAATCAAAATATGGGAAATATATTGGAATGAAATTAGAACCCGTGGTTTTTGAGGTAACAGGAGACAGAATCAGACAGTACGCCAAAGCAACCAATGATCCAAATCCCGAATTCCATGTGGAAGATGACAGCAAACTATTAACACCCCTCCCGTTTACCTCGGTTTATTGGATTTCTGCAATACCAAATTTTTTGAAAAAAGTTATGGAAGAAGGAATAATCAAAGATCTATCTAGGCTGTTACACGGTGGACAAAAATACGAGTTCCTGAAACCTGTAAAACCGGGAGATAAATTAGAGTTATGTGTTGAAATAAAAAATATTTATGTAAAAAATAATATGCTGTTTTTGGAGATTAATCTACCCGTTAAAAATCAAAATAATGAACGGGTATCCAATTTAACCACCACGTTCATAATAAGACCTGGAGGATTTTAAAAAAAAGGAGGAATAAAAATGGTTAGCTTTAAGGAAATAGAGGTAGGATTCGAAATACCACCCTACATCAAGGGACCAATAAAAAGAGAACAGTTGGTAGAGTACGCTAAAGCATCAGGTGACGGCAACCCTATCCATACAAATGAGCAGGTTGCAGTAATGGCCGGTTTAAAAGGTGTCATCGCCCACGGACTCCTAGATATGGCCTACATGATTCAGGCCATTGTAAATTGGCTAGGCAAAGACGGAGAGCTTAAGAGTATAGATGTCCAGTTTAGAGGCATGGTTAGGCCTGGAGACATGGTGCACTCTAAAGCTAAGGTTATAAAAAAGTACGAGGAGAGTGGCAAAAAATTCTTGGATCTAGAGATATGGCAAGAAGCATTAACTCCCATTGCCACAATAAGTTCCTCTCTAACAATTGATAAGATTGAGCCGCCTACAGATGGTAATTTGAAACTATACGAAGCCGCCTACAGAGGCTGGTTGAAAGACGGGCAAAACGTTGTTTTTGAGCAAAAAAAGGTTGACAACAAAATAGAGCACACCTTCTACGGAAAACAGAATTCAATTATAGGAACAGCAAAAGTTGAACTTTTCAAATAAAGAGGATCTATAAGTTACTTCCTTTTTACAAGGAATGTGGATCCTCAAAAATCCTCATTTAGCCCTTCCCCATATCTGGTTATGACAAAAAGGAAATAGAAGCATTCATAAGTCCACGATATTCAATTCTAAGTGTTCTTTTTTGCTAGTCTTTTCCCCATGCCGTGATTTGGAATTCTTTGGAAAGGTTCTACTTCCTACAGTTATTCATTTGTAGCATTTAACCCTTCTGAGCCCCCCTTATTTGAGATTCGTTTTCTGTTTGAGTAGGTTCTTGGATTTTACTACTTTTTTCTTGTTCTTCTAATTCTTTGAGTCTGCTTACTTTAAATACCTCTTCTATTATTGGTTCGATTTTTGCCTGCATTTCTGCGACGTTGCCTTTCCAGTTTTTAAACAACTCTGCGCATTCTTCCTCGATTCTTTTTAGGCATGTTTTCAACTTTTTCTTTACGCTCCGCGATTCGTAGTTCATCATTGCTACCACAGTTACATGCTCTCCTACCTCTGCCAGCATCCTAGATGTTGTTCCTTTCTCCTCCTCGAAAATTAAGCCGCGAACGCCCTTTTTGCCCAGTTCCACTGAAAAGTTGGATATTGCTGTTGTAAAGCCCGCCAAGAGGTCGGCGTTAAACTCGTTTGATTTTAGAAGGCTTTTCTCATAGAGAGCTAAACCCGCGTTGTCCCTAACAAATAGGTATTTGACATTATTTAGGTCTTCCAATTCTTCCAAATCTTCGGGCAGTGGTTGCTCAAATCCACACCTTATGCAAAACTTTGTGCTGAGGGCGAGTTGCTTTCCACATATGATGCAGAATTTGGTTTTGGGAGCCTCCTCGCCGCACCTTGGGCAGTAACTGTCGCTGATTTCCATTTCTGTTCCACAATGGTAACAGTATTTGTATCGCTTACTTTCACGCATTTTAGTTTTCTCCACTTATGCTGCTAACCCTTGATACTAAATTATTTAAAATGCACTTTAAGGATTTCTAATTGTGCCAAGTTTCATTTTACATATGAAAAATCCTAGAGTGTCATGTTTGTGAGGAAACAGTCTTTTTACTTTCGAAGAAAACTCATAACCTTCATAACCTTCTGACCCCAAAATTTTGGGCCTGACAAAGGTAACCTTGTCCTTTATGGTATCCACCACTTTTTCCCCCTCCTCTGGAAAAAGGGAACAGGTTGAAAACACCAATACACCACCTTTTTTTAACAGTTTAAGCGTGTTTTTTAATATGTCTTTTTGAATGGAGGAGTACATATTCACTTGTTCCTGATTCAGCCTCCACTTCATCTCAGGAGAGGATTGTATCACACCGCTGGAAGAACAGGGAGCATCCACCAGAATCTTATCGTAAACCCCCTCAGAAAATTTTCTTGAATCCGCAAACTTGAGCTCCACATTCTTAACCCCAGATATTTCAAGCAGCTCCCCCATCTTCTTAAGCCTGGCTTTATTATTATCCACTGCAGTTATTAAACCAGTGTTTCCCATTTTCTGGGAAATGAAGGAAGTCTTCATCCCTGGGGCGGCGCAAGCATCCAAAATACGTTCCCCCGGTTTAGGGTCCAAAGCGTAGACCGCAGCCATACTGGCTTTATCCTGTATAATTATGTATCTATCTCGGAATATGGGGGTTAGAGGAATGGGTGTTTCGGTCTCAACTAGTTTCAAAGCTTCCGGAAAATGTTTATCCCTTGTAACCGCGATTCCCTCTTTTTCAAGTGCTTCCACCGCTTCCTCCACGCTAAATTTTAGAGTGTTTACTCTGAGCCAAATGGCCTTTTTCTGGTTATTCTTCTGCATTAATTCTATTGCTTCATCGAAACCAAAAAGATCTACAAACTTATTAACCAGATAGGTGGGGTGGGAATATTTGATGCTTATCTGCTCATTTTGACTTAATCTACTTAGAGATTCTTCAAAATTAAAGGCTTTAACGTTTTTAAGAACCTTCTTTACATATTTTGCATCTTCCTCATTAAGCCTATTTGCCACAAGCTTGTAAACTATGTCCTCTACTCGAATCGTAGACTCGTAGTTAAACTTCAGCTCCAAGGTGGCGATTCTAAGAATATTACGCAGAAAGGGATCCATTTCTCTATACTTTTTCTTCTTAATAAACCTGATAAGGAGGTAGTCGATGGTATTTAGACGCTTCACAGTCTCCAGAAGCAGGCCATAACTACTTGACCTAACAGCAACATCTGCAACATTAGCCTCCTCCATCATATTGTAGAAAATGCTGCGCAGAGAGGCATTTTTTCTATTGCTCTCATACCTTGTAAGCATATCCGCCGCCAATTCCCTACTGGTAGTCAAGGCTATCCCCACGACACAGACAATGCAACCCTCAAACCAACAATTACATCAAATCGATTAAAAAGTTTATCTAAAACAGTCCCAGTAATCCTTTAATATTGATTTAAGCTCCCCAACCACCTTGGATTTAGTGTACTCTACAAGTCCAGGATCGTCCAGCCAAGAGGGAGGATTGATGGGTTCGGGCAAAACCCTGTCAATGCCAGCCAGACCCAAAATTATGGAAGTCCAAGCATTAGGCAAAACTATGGGATTATATCCACTCCCAATAAAGTCCAGCTCTTTGCCCCCACAAAGTTCCTCACACATCTCACGCACATATCTACCAAGCATATTAAACCCCTTCATAGAAAGGCCAAGATTAGTAAGTGTGTCAGCAAAGTGAGGATCACTGCCCCCATTCCTAAATATAATTTGAGGCTTAAACTCCCGGGCCAAGGGCACAACTATCTCATCCATAACCAAAGTATAAACATTGTAGCCAGAGCCGGGGGGAAGAGGCACACAAACAGTGTAACCTTCACCCTCCCCCGAACCAATCTCCCAAACAAAACCTTTCCCCGGATACAGCGTCCTAGGATCCTGGTGGATGGAAATGAAAAGAACGCGAGGCTCCTCATAAAAAATATCCTCCGTCCCATTGCCAGCATGGGCATCAGTATCAAGAATAAGTATCCTCTCCAACTTGTACTTTTCAAGAAGCATTTTAGCAGCAATCGCAACGTCATTGTAGATGCAAAATCCCCCACCATAATCAACCCCGGCATGGTGCATCCCTCCCCCAATTACTATAGCTTTTGAAGCTTTGCTATTCATAACTCTCTGCGCGCCTTCTAGGGCGGCTCCCACAACAAGTTTGGCTTGTTCATGCATCCCTGGAGAGAGAGGGGTATCAAGCGTCAGAAAGCCACCTCTGGCTGCTGTTTTTTTAACATATTCCACGTAGTCTGGGTCATGAACTGTTAATATTTCTTCGTCAGTGGCATACCTAGGCTCCACAATCTCAAACCTCGACCTCTCCCTTAAAAGTTCTTCCCTAAAACGCTCAATGAAATTTGTAAAACGATCGCCCCTGAAAGGATGCCCTGGACCAAAATCATATTTTCCCATTTCATCACTGAACATGATGTCAATTTCGCCCATAGGTAACATCCTCTGGAAATAAAACTTAACTGGAAACCTTTGACATTTAAACGTAGCAAAATTTCCTTAAATTATTACCCTATTCATTTTAAGAGTTTAAACCAAATTCTCAAAAAAATTTCACCCAGCTAATACAAAGTATATTTGTTGAAATCGTTTGTGTTTAGAATTTGGAAGAGAAAATTGTTCTTTATATTAATTAAAAATTTATATATAATAAAATATTTTATAAAAAATAATTTTCCCGATAACTCTTCAAATACGGGAATTCTGCAACATTCAAAACATTTATCATCATCAAAAACAATATTTTACAACCTAGGGAAAGCTTACGCGTGAGTGGAAACATGGTCTCCCGAAGAAAAGCCCTCATCGCAGTAGCCCTACTCCTCCTATTACTCCTTGGCTTAGGAGGAACATACTTCATATTAAGTTTACAAAACCCCTATCTACAACAGGGACTAAACTACATCACAGTATCAAACATACGTCAAATATACTATCCCTGGATAACCCCCATCACAATTACCATAACTCCCCCAGAACTACCTAGAGAATGGTTTGACAACCTTTTCAATACCACTCCAATCCTGCCCAACATAACCTATACGATAGAAATTCCGCCAATGGAATTATTCAACTATGGCCTAATAGACCCAAACATGATAGTGTTCATGGTTCATCCAGACAATGCCACCTATCCTACCCGCTATTGGAGGCTGGAAGCATACGACCACTATGACATGGACTGGAATAAAACGCTAACAGGGTCCTACCCACACAATCCAATAAGTAATGTTCCATCTGCGGAACTATATACAGTCTACATGAATTTTACCCACGCAGCTTCATCTACCACCATGATACCTGCACTATTTGCAAACTACACAATAATAAACGCCTCAGATTACCTGATAGAAACTTTGCAGGGAGACCTCAACTCATTCAACATCAGTATGGACCAGTATAACAGCACTCTTCTCAATGGAAACTATGCGAGGTCAGGACTTTCAACACTAAAATATACAGTTGCAAGTTACCCCTTTAATTTAGAAGCCGTTAGAAATAGCGCAGGCTTACCCTATAACACACCCCCCAACATAAGAAGCATCTATGGGCAGGTTCCCCAGTACTTGGCCACGAATAGCACCTTTACAAACTTTGTAAATAGTATACCTAATGGCGCAAACGTTTACGAAACAGCTATGAATGTTTTAAACAGATTAACAGGGGGAGAATTCAACTATTCCATAGACATTCTGCTTAATGGTGGAGGAACACCCCAAGGCGAAGACCCCGTACTGTGGTTTCTAGAAAACAAAACAGGAATATGTGTACACTTCGCCAGCACATTTGTAATGACACTCAGACAAAAGCAAATATCCGCAAGGCTAGTAGTGGGATTCGTAGGAGGAGAAGTAAATCTGGATCCTCAGCTGGGAATAGTGCACATAATCAGAGCCATAAACGCCCATGCTTGGGCGGAAGTTTGGGTGCCAACAACCACTGGAGGCGGCGAATGGGTGCAATTCGACCCCACACCCGGACCAGCACAAAATGGGACCAATCCAGACCCTAATGTTCAAGGTGTCTACCAACTGGAACTAAACGCCACACCACAAATAGTATCAAGAGGACAACTCATCACAATTAACGCAACCCTCACCAACGCCACTTCCAGCGAACCAGTTAGCGGTGCTAATATCTTCTTCTACATATTCGACCCAATAACAACAAACAGAATACCCATCGGAGATGACATAACGGACAATGACGGTCTAGCCCAGCAGACTTGCACACTGGACAATAGTTTTCGTGTAGGACCCATAGTGTTCCTCGCGGAGGCATACAACCAAACAATCTCTAATTACCCAATAGCCACAAACTATACCGGTGTACTACTAACTGGAAAGTCTGCCATTGAATATATGTCTGCAAACTCAACAGCTCCCTACGGTAGCATCTACAATCTTATTCGGAACCAGGGCGGCGTACTAATACAGGGGAGACTCACAGATCAGGATTGCAACAATGATTCCATTAGGGGAATACCTAACGCCTACATCGAAGTTTACCATAACGGCACATCAACTCCAGTTGCCAGCGGCTTTACGAATAACTATGGCAACTTCTCAATATACTGTCCTGGCTCCTTACTCGACCTGACAGACTATATTTTCAGTGCAAACTATTCAGGAAAATATTTAGGCTTCAACATAACTAAACCCACCTCAGCCTATGACCCACACGGCATAAAGGTATTCGTAAGGCCCTCACTATACGTGTCAGTTAATTCTACAATACTTAAACAAAGTGATACAATTAGTATCACGGCCGACTTGAAATATGATAATGGAACGCCAGTTCAGGGCATTAATGTCGCGATTTATTGGGATAATAGCTCAATACCCGGGGGTACAATACAATTAATTGATTCCGGCTCCACTAGCCAAGATGGAATTTTTGCAACTACCAATACTATTTGGGAACTCAGCGGCGTCGTTCAAGTTTTCGCTAATTGCTCCCCTCAGGATAGAATTCTTGGCGTGAATTCTTCCCGGGTAAATGTGTACATTTATGATGAGGGTTTAATTATTATAGAGTCTGCTCCTTCCGAGGCAGCCATAGGAACTGACATTGTAGTTAGTGGAAGGGTATTAGGCAGTGATGGCAATCCGAAACCCTATACTAGTATTACAATTTGGTTTACAGGTAACCAGACACTCTGTCCATCTTATCAGGTAACTACTAATGGTTCAGGTTATTTCAGCAGGAGCATATACATTTCGGGTGACGTTTTTGATCTCGACTACTATGTTATTAACGCTACCAGTAATAATCCACCTTTCGACTCTTCAAGTACTTCTAGGATAATTAAGATATATGTGGGGACAGTGATTGGCTCGTCGGGCGTTGGTTCTCAGAGTTTATCAAGCGAATGGCTTGCGAAGCAGAGCGTTGAGTCAAGATCGGTGCGGCCAAGTGAGTCCGCATACATAACTGGTGTGTTGAGGGATGCTCTTGGTAATCCTCTTTCTGGGCAAACTGTTTCTGTTTATTATGGTTCCATACTCCTAAGTAGCAGTGTTACGGATTCCCAAGGTTTGTTTAATATTACACTGAATAGTTCTGCGCTCTCAGTTTTGCCTGTGAATGCTTTGTCTGCCCTTAATACTAGCTATGCGGGTGATGAATTTCACAGTGGCACTTGGAGTATAACCGAGCTACACGTTTTTAATAGTGCTCAGCTGGTTTTTCAGTCTCCGAGTGTTGGCATACTGGGGAGTAATTATGACATAAGGTGTGTTTCTGTTGATCCTAATGGGAATCCCATAATGGGGAGGACGATAAGTATTAGTTGGAACTCTACTTTTCTTGGCTCTCGGGTCACTAGCAGTTCGGGAACAGTTTTGTATACTTACTATATTGATCCTGCTAGTAATACTGAGGGCAATGTTACAATTGGTTTAACTCTGGAAGATGTTTCTTCTAATTATGCAACTATTTTTGTTAGGAGAAGTAGCGATTTTGGAGGTTTAGCTTTTATGTTGTTGTATGCTTTGCAGATGGGTTCACAAGCTAGTTGGCTCCTTGTTATAATTGTTTTGGCAATTGTTGGTGTTATCTGTGTGATTTATTTTGCTAGGAGAATGGCATCTAGAGAAGAGGCGAGGACAGTTACTCCTATGGATCTGCAGACTAGGCTCACTGAGCTTAAAGACCTAGTTAACGCGGGCAAATTTAATGATGCTGTCAAGCTCCTTTATAGCATGTTTATTGATGTCATCAGTCAGTATTCGGGTGTTACTAGGGCTCCCAACGAAACCACAAGGGAGTTTGCATTGATGGTTATAAAGAAGGAGGGCCTTAATCCGCAGTTGGTTAACGGACTCACCCAGGCCTTTGAGAAAGCTCGGTACAGTAATCAGACTCTGGATAAGGATGAGTATAACAAGGCAGCCAAATGTTTTGCAGAGCTTTATAGTGTTATTTCTGGAGGTAGTTTAAAGCTTGCCTAGGAGAAAAATTAAAACCGCGATATACATTGTGGTTTTTGTGGTTGCTTGGCTCCCCCTACTGCTACCATTACTTCCAAGTAGTACCGCGATGAACACACCCATTTGGGTGGACTTCTCAATTTATAATCCGGCGTTTAATGGCTGTGAACAGTTCAGGCTTTACATGAACAGCAAGGGATACGAAGTTAAACCCCTCCTATCCTCACTAAGTGTTCTTAGTAGATATCCCAACTCCACCTGCCTAATCCTTGGGCCTTCAATTATTTATTATAATCCTGTTGAGGTGGCCGAGTTGGCTAATTTTGTGAGAGGGGGCGGAGGCTTACTGATAGCCGATGACTTCGGTACAGCAGAAACACTTCTCTTACAACTTTTTCCCCTACTAGGAATATCCACGCCGACCTTCACAAAACGCATCTTGTATGAGCCCACAGACGCCAATTTAACATCTTGGACAACCGCTCCCTTGATAACTAGTTTTAATGGTAACTATACCTTTACGCAGGGCGTTAATCAGGTTTTGTTAAACTTTGCCTGCACCCTAAGTAATGTTCCACCAGGAAATGTGGCGGCCACCAGCTCTATTTTGAGCTGGTCTGATATGGATGACAATAGGGCAATAGATGCCCCCCCTGATATCATTGGTCCCCAGACTGTTATTGCCGCTTACGACTTGAGTCAGATGGGTGTGGGCAGCGGAAGAATTGTTATTGTAAGTGATCCAAGCATTTTTAATGACGATATGATAAATCGAGTTGACAATCTTGTTCTTGCTGGTAATATAATTGATTGGTTGGCTCAGGGTAGAAGTGGCTCTGATTATCCAATTATTGTGGATGAAACTCATTTGTCTCTTCCAGCCACATCATACGCCAGAATATTTGGCTACATGATGGGATATTTTAACTGGGCTTCGAGCAACTGGTTGCTTGCTCCCATTTACCCTGTGCTTTTAGCTTTTAGTATTTGGCGCTGGTTGCCCCGCGAGAAGAAGCCTGAACCACTTAGCCCCACTGAAGTTTTTATGCGTAGGGGTAAAACGTTTTTCAGCGAGAAGATGAGGTGGTATACGCAGTACCAACTTTACGGTAATGCGGTTAAGTTATTGTACCGCCGCTTGAAACGTGAGCTTGTGAGGCAACTGGGCCTTAAGGAAGGTTTTAGCGTGGATGCGGCGGTTAAAGCGGCAGTCTCCAAGAATCCTACCATAAAGGAAAAAGAGGTAAGAAGGCTTTTTGATTTATGTGAAGAAATTTCAGCAGAAAGAAAAACCCTGTACATGAATAAGAATGAGTTTTTGAATATTTTCTTCCAGATGCAGAGATTATTGGAGAGTGTTAGATGAAATGTCTGAAGAGACGGAAACCGAAACCGAGGAGAAGACACGTAAAGTCAGCGGTGTCAATGCTGTGAGAAAAATAGCCTCTGAAATTATGAGCGAAGTTAATAAATTTATTGTGGGAAAGAGCGACATTCTGGAGGACATATTCATCGCCCTAATGTGTGACGGCCACGTATTACTTGAAGGTGTACCAGGCGTTGCCAAAACCTACATGGCCAAGACCTTTGCACAAACCCTTGGCTGTTCGTTCAAGAGGATACAGTTTACCCCAGACCTGCTACCCTCGGATATTTTGGGAACCTACGTGTTCGATCAAAAATCAAGCGAGTTCTCATTCCGCGAGGGCCCAGTGTTTGCAAACATTGTGTTGGCAGACGAAATAAATAGGGCGCCTCCCAAAACCCAGTCCGCTCTACTTGAAGCTATGCAGGAAAAACAGGTCACCATAGAGGGGGTGAGGCACCCGCTTCCCAAACCATTTATGGTGCTTGCAACACAGAATCCCATAGAGCAGGAGGGAACGTATCCCCTGCCAGAAGCTCAGATTGACAGATTCCTGTTCAAACTTAATGTAGATTATCCCACAGAGGAAGAAGAAGTGGAAATGCTTAAAAGAAGAATGGGAGCCAGCGATGACAACATAAAGGCGCTGGCCTCACCTAACATACTAGTAAAGATGCAGAAAGTGGTAAGTAACGTATATGTAGCGCCTGAAATAATGGAGTACATAAGAGACATCGTCATAAAAACGAGGCGAAATCCGCAGGTTCTTTTGGGAGGAAGCCCCAGAGCCTCCATAGTTTTGATGGAAGGCGCAAAGGCAAGAGCAGCTCTGAATGGCAGAGAATACGTCATCCCGGATGATGTAAAGGCCATAGCCCAGCAGAGTTTAAACCATCGTTTGATTCTGAGACCAGAGGCGGAACTAGAAGGAGTATCAGTCAACAGAATAATTGCAAGTATTATTGGCGAAACACAAGTACCCATCTAAAAGGGATTTGAGGGACAAATGGTTTGCTTACCAATAGGGGTGGAGTAGTAATTGTCAGCGGAGTTTTTTGTTTAGCATTTGGATTCTCCACTGTGAATTACTACTTGGTGCTCCTAGGAATTTTACTGATTCTGGGATCTGTTATCAGCATGCCCTACTTTGAGCTAGCCGTGGATCTGGATAATATTGAAATAACGAGAACTATAGATAAAGAGAAGGTTTTCTCGGAAGACTTTGTATTTGTGACAGTGACCGTGAAAAACAAGGGAAGTTTGAGAATAGACTACCTGGAAGTATTTGACACTTACCCGGAGATCTTCACCCTAGTTCTGGGAAAGAGCACAATGACTACCAGACTTGACCCGGGTGAGGAAAAGGTTTTCTCCTATGTTTTGCAGTGTCGAAGAAGAGGGACACATAAAATTGGACCAGTAAAACTGGTGGTACATGATAGGCTTGGCCTCCACTTCGAGCAGAAAGTATTCGAAATTTACACTGAGCTTTTAATTTATCCCTCCTATCAAGACATAAGAAAATTGGAAGCTATGGGGGGAAGGAGAACACTGGGACGCATATTCGGGATTCACAAAACTAAGCAAAAGGGTATGGGAACAGAATTCTTTGGAATAAGGAACTATTTTCCCATGGATGAGTATAGGAGAATCGACTGGAAGGCAACAGCAAAAACTGGGGGAATAATGGTTAGGGAATTTGAAACCGAGAAAAACATCAAGATTTTAATACTGCTGGACACCAGCATAAGCATGGGCGGAGGCCTTCCAGACAACACAAAACTTGACTACTCCATAAGAGCTGCGGTCCTTCTGGCGAAGCTGGCACTAGAGCGCAGAGATGAGGTGGGGGTAGTGGCCTTCTCTAACAAGGTACACAGTTATGTTAAGCCAAGATTGGGAAAGGAATACTTCTACAAAATCTTGGAAGCTCTTGCCAACTTGGAACCCCAAGGCGGACTACGTATGAGAGAGGTCATGGAGTGGGTTTTAAAGCGTACCCCGAAGAGGAGTTTCTTTATACTACTCACAGATCTTGAGGAAACCAGTGGGGAAATCATTGAGGCATGTAAACTTGCTCGCGCCAACAAAAACTATTTAATGGTTATTTCGCCCTTCGGCCCCTGGTTTGAGGCTTATCCTGGAGAGATGACCCCGGTTCAGAGAGCTTTAGCAGAGGCTATCTCTGAGGAACTGTTGGAGCAGAGGAAGAAAATGGTGGACGAGCTCGTAAAAATGGATGTAGAAGTTATAGATGTAGGACCCGACGACTTTCTGCCTGCAGTTGTTAGCCAGTATCTTAAAGCCAAAAAGAAGGGTGTGGCGCTGAGGTGATACTTATGGATAGTACACGTTTCAAATTGTCACTGAAAATTGTGGCCGCACTGTCTTTTTTGGGCTCCCTACTAGTGGTTCTGACGAATGTTTGGTCCCATGCCCTCCAAGAAGTTCACTTCTACGATGGAAGCTCCAACACTTGGTACACACTCTACAAAGTTGTTGAAGTCTGGAGCCCCAATAACTTTGGAATATTTGTGGGAGATCTCTGGCGACTAGTGGATTTTATTTTTTCAATTATGGTCAGGGAGCTCGATAAAATGACCGGCCAGATTTTTCTGCCGCCGCTGGCCCAGCTGTCTTCCAACTTTTACGAAAACATTTGGGCACTGGAGTTCTTTGGGGAGCTCTTCACCTCTAAAATTTGGTTTTATCCCTATCCTCTGAGCCTTCTCCTAACCTCCTTCCAATGGGAGTATTTATTTTGGCCCAGCCTTTGGACCATTGTTTTGGGCGATTTAGCCACAACCACTTTATGGTCAGTATATTATTTCCTGTTTCCTCTACTGCTTTTTGTAGCCCTCATTACTGGTATTGTCTTTATCTGGAAGATAAAAATGAAATATCTTATCTCCTCATTTATTTGTTTGCAGTCAACTTTGGGACTGGCAGCCCTAACCCAAATAGTGAATATGGGGCTACCCAGTAATACCCTATTCTTCAGCTCTACCTCCTTCTTTATCCAGGTACTATATGGGGGAGTTACCGGAGCTGCCATCTCATTTTTAACTTCACCACTTTTCTTTTCGGCGCTTATATCCTACCTTTATGTGGAGATTGGCTTTCAAGTAATTTACATGGATGAGGTTACTTCTCCGGCGCTTGAGAGAAGAAAATTGATTGAAGAGCAGCTAAAAGTTGTGGAAGAAATAGCTCTGGCACCAGAGGAGTTGGCTACAGATGGGGGGAGAGAAGCCCCAAAAATTCCATCCACACTTAGTGAAGAGGCTATCAATTTTCTAAGAAATATTATCGAAATGAAAATTTTTAGAAAGAAAAAAGTGGAAAAAGAGGCGGTGCATGACATAAGGAGGCTTCAAGCATATGTGGAAAAGATTTATACTGAGATACCTGGAGCAAGAGAAACGCTTACCGCAGTAGCAGCTGCTCCAGGGTTCGGTAAAGTAACCCGCTCAGCTATTGTAGGCACCTTGCTCCGCGTTGGAGGAGTGATTCTCTTCTCCTTCATATGTTTCGCGGCGCTCCTAGCTCTAAAACAGTTCGGAGCACCCTTGAGTGTCATCGAAAGTATTGAGGTTTCCCAACCCGAAGTAGTCCTAGTTTTACTATTACCGATAGCCTTCTCCTTCCCTATGGCTGCATTCATTATAGGCCTTGTTAAAGAGTATGGAAAAAGGCAGACGAGGAAGGAGGAAAAATCGAAGGAAAAGAAGGAAAAGAAAAGAGAGTAATCTAAATATATTGGGATTGACCTGAGCGGATTTTTTCGTACCTCTCTCTGAGTAGGGAAGACAAGTTCTCGCTTTCCTTTCTGGTTTCTAAAACCTTCTTATTAAATAATTCTGAACTCTTTTTAAGATCCTTCTCAGCAATATCTGCCAGGTCAGAGTTGTCGCTAACTTTCAAGTAGTTTTTAATATTTTTTTGAAGCTCACCAAGAAGCTCCCTCTGAGACCTAACAATGGAAATAAACTTTGAAGTCATAGTTTGAACACGGTTTTTCACCATTTCTAAACTAATTAAGTCCGTTAATATTCTTTCAAAATTGAACAGGTGTTCGTCGGTGTCAAATATGCAGTCCAGTGCCTTTTCTCCGTTTTTTAATTTCTCACCATCTGTACTGGATGTTACAATAGAGGACAATGCTTCTGAAAGTCTTGCGACCTCAGAGTCGTACTTCTGTCGGGTGTCATTAAATTCTAGAATGATTCTGTTCATATCCTTAATTAGGGACTCACTTCTCAAAAGGTTCACCTCACTCAAAAATTCAAAACTAGAAATCCTCGTTTTAAGCGACACGTCCACCTCAACTCTTATCTGATGAGAAATATATCATATACTCTATAAAAAACTTAGCGGTGAAATTTGGGCCAAATAGACACTTAGTCCCTACTCCCTAAAGAGGGTAGGAAATAAATATATGCTGATTTAAAAAGTGTTAAGGCGCATAGAAAACTTCAAAAATGAAGCGCTCACCACTTATAAAAAATTATTTATTGTTTCATAGGAGTAATCAAGATTACTTAAAAGGGGAATTTAAATGGTTTTGGAAATCCAAAAGGCCGCTGAGGAAATAGCACAAAGAATAGGAGAGGAAAAAGTTTCCACAGAGAAGTTCCACAGAATGACCTACAGCAGAGACTGGTCCCCCAGAAACGCAAAAGAAGCCCAACTACCAGACTTAGTCGTAGTACCCTCAACCACAGAGGAAGTAGCAGAAGTAGTAAAAATCGCATACAAATACAGGATTCCAATAGTCCCCTTCGCAGGAGGAACAGGAATGGGCGGAGGCGTTTCACCAATAAAAGGCGGCATAACCATAGACACCAAAGGCCTCAACAAAATTTTGGAAATAGACAAGGAGAACTTAACCGTAACCACACAGGTGGGAATAACCATCCTAGCCCTGAACCAGGAACTCGAAAAACACGGCCTATGGTGGCCCCACGATCCAGAGAGTAAGCCCGCCTCAACAGTAGGAGCCGCCATATCCTGCGACAACGACAGCACCTTCGGAATAAAATACGGCAAACTGGGAGACTACCTCCTCAACGCAGTACTCGTAACAGGAACCGGAGAAATCTTGAGAGTAGGACACCGAAAAGCACTATGCACCTCCTCAGGATACAAACTACACTGGCTACTAATCGGAGCAGAAGGCACACTGGGAATCGTCACAGAAGCTACACTAAAAGTCTTCCCAAAACCTCAAACTAGAAAAGTGGAAGCAGTGGTCTTCAAATCCATATCCGAAGCAATAAACGCCCTAAAAAGGCTCCTCCAAGCAGGCCTAAGCATAGAAAGCGCGCATATAAATTGTAAAAGACGCTTGGGATTCTACACCCACGCCTACCGAGAAAAGTATAAGAGAGAGCCAGACATTCCGGAGTGGGCCGAAGCATTGCTATTCGTTTCATTCAATGGAGACGAAGAAGTAGTAAAGTTCTCACACGAGTACGCCCTAAAAATACTAGAGGGATGTGGGGGACAAAAGGTGAAGGAGAAGGAAATAATCGACGGATGGTGGACAAGCAAACACACGCTCAAATTCGAACCCTTCAAACAAAAATGGCCCGACTCCCAGAGAAGGAAAAAGTTTGGAGCCGCAGACCTAGGCATACCCGTAGGGAGAATAGAAGAAGCATACCAAAAATTCCTAAAAATAGCAGAAAAAAACGAAATGGAAGTCTTGGGAATGTGCGTATACAATGAGAGACCTAACCGCATAAGCCCCAGCATAAGCTTCGCAGTCTTCGTGGACGACACCGATCCCGACGAGGTGAAGCGCTTCTACAAATACGTTGAAGAAATGAGTAAAATGGCCGTTGACCTAGAAGGAACAATGAGCACCTACATAGGAGACGGAGACCGACTGGGAGGCTTCAACGAATACGAGCACGGCAAAGCACTGAAGTACATGAAAAAAATCAAGGAGGTATTCGACCCCCAGAACATAATGAACCCCGGTAAAAAATTCGAATCCTGCTGGATAACACCAAGAAAGTAGCATAATGCGAGGAGGAATTAATCAAAATTAAAAGCCCAAGGTGGTGAAGTAGCAATGCATATAGAAGAGTACGAGGAGGATATATATACCTGTAATCGCACCCGCTGCGGATTCTGTAGAAACGAGTGCCCCGTATATCAGGAGAAGGGATTTGAATCCTACTCTTGCCGTGGAAAAATGCTCATAGCCAGAGGACTGCTTGAAGGCGTCTTGAAACCCAGTAAGGAGCTTCTAGACTGTGTAAACCTGTGTGCAACCTGCAACTATTGTGGCTCACGTTGCGCATTAAGGAATGTGGAAATCATTGAGGCTCTCAGAGCAGATCTGGTGGAAGCAGGCTTCAAGGACCAGTATCATGAGAGGATAATAGAGGGGATTAAGAGGAACGGCAACCCCTACCTGAAACCTAGAAATGAGAGGGAGATTTGGGCTAAGGATATCCCATTCTCAAAGTCGGCGGATACCCTACTTTACGCTGGATGCACTTACCCCTACATTTTCCCAGACTGGTTGAGAACCACAGCCCAGACACTCACAGGTATTGGGTTGAAACTGAATTGCCTGGGCAATGACGAGTATTGCTGTGGAAACCTAATGCTCACAACCGGCTTCTTAGAAGACTTCACGGAAACTGGAAAAAAGAACATAGAGGCCTTCCGAAAAGCTGGGGTAAAAAGAATAGTCACCGGCTGTCCGGGATGCTACAAGATTTTCGCCGAGGATTATCCCAAACACTTCAGCAACTTCGACATAGAAGTGGAACACATAACACAGCTGGTGGCAAAACTGATAGATGAGGGAAAAATAAAACCAACCAAACCCGTGAATTCCATAGTAACCTATCATGACCCCTGCCACCTTGGTAGACACATGAGGGTAACAGAGGACCCACGCAAAATTCTAAGCAGCATACCCGGACTGGAACTAGTAGAGATGGAACATAACAGGTTCGACGCAAAGTGCTGCGGAGCTGGAGGAGGAATGATGGCTGCTTACCCAGAGGTTGCAGTAAAAATAGCGGAGAAAAGAATAAAAGAAGCAGAAGCCACAGGAGCGGAAATGCTGGTAACAATCTGTCCCATCTGTGAATTCAACTTCGACAGAGCCATAAGATACACAGACTCAAAAATAAAACTAGTCGACCTAATGGAGCTACTCAAAAAAGCCATTTAGCCAACCCCCCATCACACCCCACACTTTAAATAAGCCAAAAAACGACATTAGGAAAGCAAATTAGATGAGCCCATAATAAAAAACTAAATTTGCCTGCTGAAAAAATTTAGAAAAGACCCGCACCAAATCAATTCACCATTGCCAAACATTGAAGGCGGAGCATATTTATCACTGAGAACATTTGGGTAAGCGACTCACACCCTTAGCTCCGTAATAGGGCTCGCGTAGTTCAACTGCTTTTAGAAACAGTTCCCTGAGAGTTTTAGAATCCGCCCCTCTTCTGAGGGGACCTATAATGTCAATAAGGTTGTCGCTACGCATAAGGCAGGGTTTTAATTTACCATCACTTGTGAGGCGTATACGGGTACAGTTTGAGCAAAAATCGCTGTTATGTACTGGTCTAACAACTTCCACCTCTGCACCACCGGGCAGAAAGTACTTTTTTCTGTTTTGCATACTTCTCCGGGTAACCACCCTTTCTGCATAGCTTCCCAACTCTTCCTCTAAGGGCTTCACATCCACGTGAAAACGCTGGAATACCTCATTTCCCAAATCCACAAGCTCAATCACCTGCAGAATGGCGCCCTTACTTTTGGAAAAACGCACCAAATCCCAAAACTCGTTTTCATTCAACCCCCTCAATAAAACCATATTAAGCTTAATGGGGCTAAGCCCCGCCGCCAAAGCCTCATCAACCCCACGCAGTACAGAGTTCAACTCATCAAACCCAGTAATTTCCCTATATCTCTCAGGAACCAAGGAATCCAAACTCACATTCACCCTCTTCAACCCCACCTCTCTCAATTCACAGGCCTTATCTGCAAGCAGGGTAGCATTAGTAGTCATGGAAACTTCCTCAATTCCAGGAACTGAGGAAACCCTCTCCACCAATTCGAAAATGTCCCTTCGCAGCAAGGGCTCCCCACCAGTCAACTTCACCCGCCTAATACCCTCACCCGCCGCCACCCCCACAATTCTCTCAATCTCATAAGCCTCCAACTCGCCACTAGGATCAAGCTCACCTTCACCATGACAATAAATACACCTAAGATTGCAACGATGGGTAAGGGAAACCCGAATATCCCTAATAGGCCTCCCATATCTATCGTAAACCATAATCGCACTCCCAGGATTCTAAACTAACAACCACAAAGAAACTTAAAACATTAACCCAACAAAACAAAAACCACAAAAAACCAGAAAAAACAAGCCCAAAAAACACACACTAAGCACGAATCAAAAACCGGCGAGTCTAAATTTAACCTCCCCAACCCGAGATGGCTTCTTAAAATCAATTCTTATAGCATCAAAGGGGCAACGCGAAACACACATCTTACAACCCAAACAACTACTCTCATCCACAACCACAGCCAAACTCCTGCCCCAAAAATTCACAATTTTATAGATTCGAGACCCCTTTGGACACACAGCCTTACAAACACCCTCACCTCTACACTTATCTGGATCCACAGTAATCCTGACCATGCAAAAATCCAACCCATAAACTATAAAAAACACATAAAACAAAACATAAAAAATTAACCCAAAAAAGCTCAAAATCCGGGGCAAAACGGCCCTAAACTCAAGAAGTTGAAAATTAAAAACAGAAATTTCAGAAATGTTAATCCGTATCCTGGGAAGCCCTGCTCAATAGGCTGCGTAAGAGACCGCCGGAAGGCTTCGCGCCATACTCCTTCACACCCTCAGAGGTCCTAGAATCCAACCTAACCTCACCAGCTTTAACCTCAGAAAGAACGCCGGCAACGGTACGCAAAAAGTCGGGGTTAATACGCCACTCTGTAGTATCTTGCCCCGTCCTACACTCCAAAAAATCAGAGCCCAAAACCTGCTGAGACTGGGTCAAAATAGTGCTTACACGCACCAGACCCACACTCCGATCCCAACTACGCGCAACACGGCACAACTCAAAAACCGTACACCAACTCCCACTACTCAAAACATCAAAAATAGCTCTCTTACACATATCCCCCCCAATCAATCTCTTCAACACATCACCCTTACCCGAATTTGAACCGACACCAGAACCGTAACCCCAACTATGACCAGAAACGCTTGAAGAGCCAGACGGAGAATTAGAAGTAGAGGAAGAGGAAGACGGAGAATTGGGGTTATCACTGGCCATGCCAAAAATCGACCTATGAGAATTCTCCTCAAGCATAAAAGGAATCCTCCAAACCACAAGCAACTACAGCTTACAGTTAAGGAATCTACCCGAAAACGAGATAAAAAATTGAGTAACACACAACTAATACATACATAACTCAAAAAATATAGGCTTCTATATAAAAAAGGGCCAAAAAAAGGCACAAAGCACCACTAGTTTAAACAAGAAAACAATAAAAACACCAAAAAACCAGAGCGAAATGAACAGAAGACCGAAAACGGCACAATGTAATAATTATGTTTTTTGAGGGTTAGGTTTAACTGGCCTCTTTTTGTCTAAATGGGGGTATGTCAGTCGAAGAAGTTTTTTGAGGGAACCAACCCTGAACAACTCCACCACCTCCCCCGATTCAAGAAGATTAAAGAAACAGTATGGAGAGAACTCACGCTCCAAGAATTCAAGCTCCCCTCAATCAACAGAAAGATTTTTATTTATAAAGTACAAATTACATATTGGGGAAGTTGAACCTCACGCCACGAAGTCCACACTAAGCTCACTAATCGCTTTCCCCCCTCACTTGCATTGTCGTTGTTGGTCTTCTTTTTTTGTTTTGGTGTGGGCGTATGGGCGCGAGGGCTTCCCTGACGTTCACTTTTCCCATGTGGGATGACCCATTATTTAACATACTCAATTTATTTCCCTTGCTTATTTTAACGAATTTTAAAATTGTTTTAATTATTATTTTAATTATTATGAAAAATGAACGTTTTATCATAATATTTTTAAATTTACTTTTCAAATGTTCAGTTTTCAAAGAGAAGATATAAATAATTGCAATTACACGAATCAGCAATTTAAGGGGTTAAAGGCTCCCAATTTTTCTGCTGTGTAGTGTCAGCTACAATAAGGGGGGCGACTTCTTTTGCTAAGAGCGACCTCGCTTAATTTTTCAAGGAGCGGACTTAATTGTTAAAACAGAAAGAAAGGTGGACTCTTTTTTGGTGAGTTAGAAAGTTACCCCTAGTTTTTCTATCACAGTAAATTAAGGTGTATAAATGATTTGTGTTCCACTAACCTACCAGAGGTTGTGTAGTTCTATGCTTCTGTGGGGGGGAATTTTACTGCGGCTCCTCTAATTGTTTTAGAGCTTTTTTGTGGGGGATAGGTTCCATTGGTTTTTTATTACCCATTTTTTGTTTTCTCTCGTCTTTGGGGGGAGAGTGGCCTGTAGCTTCACTTTATTATTTTTGTTTGTCTTCGATTATTATTTCTTCGACTCCCTCTTTGGTTATTTTGTGTATTTGGATTCTGCCTCCTGAAGCTGTGTCCCGGGCTTTGGCTGCTTTTACTGCTCTTATGGCTAGGTCTTTTGCTTCTTCTACTGTGATTCCGTCTTTGTATTCGTCTTCCAGTACTCCGTAGGCTATTACGGATCCTGATCCGGTTGCTCCGAATTTTGGTTCTTCCAGTAGGCTTCCTAAGGGGTCTAGGGTGTAGATGTGCGGGCCTGTTTCGTCTACTCCTCCCAAGACTGGCATAGTTATGTATGGGTTGATTCGGTTTTGGTATAGTAGTACGGACATGAGGTTTGCTGCGGCTTTTACGGTGACGTCTCTTCCTATTTCGTGTTTTCTGAGGGCTAGGTTTGCGGACATTATTTTTGCTACCTGCTGGCAATCGGCGACGCCACCGGAGATGGTCATGGATATTCGGGGGGCTATTTTGTATATTTTGGGGGCGGTTATGTTGGCCACTATGTTGCCCATGGTGGCTTGGGATTCTGTTGCCAGTATTACTCCGTCCTTACAGACGATTCCCAAAGTGGTCGTGCCGCTTACATAAATATTATCGTTAATTTTATTGTCTCTGCTCATGGTTACCCTACTCCTGAATTTCTGTACATTTAGATTGTTTTTTTGCTTTTATTGACTTGGTAGGTGAAGTATTAATACTTTTTCATATTAAACCTGCCTACCTTCTTGCCGGTCGGTATCGCCAAAGAGGGAAATATGGCTGAATGGGAGAGGATGTTAAAACCGCTATTTAGAATAAAGTTTGTTAACCTGAGAAACTTCCAGCTGTTAATGTTAAAGAAAAAACCATTAAATCTATTATTCCTTAAAAAACATCCATACATATATATGTGCCGTGCAGCCAATTCCAACCAGGCCCAGCCCGGAATGCGGGGAGTTCGAAAAAGCCTAGGAGAGCAGGGCCGCAATTGGGAACATCCTCCCACCAAAAGCAAGGGAGATGTGCCTGCTTCAACCGTTCCCCGGGCGATAGATTCGCAAAAGCTCGTGTTTTTGGGCCTTTTTTGGCGCTTCTCAAAACTTTTTCTCACCACTTAAGGGGTAGAAATATTAAAAATTGAGGATAAACACCGATAAAACCATAAATTATTAGGAACACAACTGCAAAAAACCATAGCAAAGATCCTGCGAATCTATAGCCGGGGCGAACCGGTCTCCCCATGAAACTTGGGGGGAAGACCCAAAATTACGCAAGGTTAATGCTGGGTCAGAACGGAGACTGCATTGGGATGTTAGTATTTCCCAATTGTTCAGTTTTTAAACTGGTTTGAAGAGTGGGGGGAGATATGGGATTTCCCATCTAAGCGTATTGTTAACCAACCTTTGCGGGGACGAAGAAAATTTTCCCAAAAATACTTGAGATAAATGGGATAATGTTTAAAGAATAGTTATGTTGTGTTAACAATAGGTTCATGATTTATTGAGGATTTGGGGGTGGTTTTATATTTTTGAGTTTCTTTTTTAGAAGGTTTCTGTGGAGTCTACTACGTCTTCTAGGAATTTTTGGTATTTGAGGGCTACTTTTTCTTTGAGGTCCATTGCTAGAATGGGGTTTACTTTGGCGATTTTTCTGAGTAGGAATTCGACGAGGGGTTCATTTGTTTCTCCGTTGACTTTTAGAGCTATATTCTCTGAGCCCATGCATTCTAGGAGTACGCTTAGAATTTCTTCTCTGTCGTCGCTTCCGCTGTATGGGAAGAGTCGTAGGATTTCGTTTCCGGCGATTCTTGTGAAGAAAAGTTTTATATCTTTTAGGTCTTTTTTGAGGAGGTTTGAGACTCCGGCTTTGATTATGCTCCACACGAAGTCATAGGCAACTCCCTCTCTTCTAACCACAAAAACGCACAGGAGGATGTCCTCTAAACTTTTGGTGTTTTTTTCCCTCTCAACGGCTAAGGCAATTTTTTGCCTGTCAAGCTTCTTAACGAAATCTTCCACAAGTAGGGGGTCTATTTCAAGGAGACATCGTAAACATAGGGCTAGAGAGGATAGATCTTCTCCGGTACTCAGCTTTTCTATTATGGTGCTCCAATCCATTTTTAGGGCCAGTTCTCTGGCGGCTGTCTTATTTACTGAAACTAGGGCTTCCAGAAAAAGAACGGGGTCTGTAAAATTTCCAGTGTAGTTGTTGAGTTTATTAAGTAGGGATTCTTTGTTCATGTTGTCGGCCAGCCATTCTGGAACCCAGCTAGAGGACAACCCTTTGGAGCCTTGACCGAGATAACTGAAGAATTTTCTAATCACTTCCAAATCTTCTTCGTTATTCAACTTCTCAACTAAAACGGGTAAATCTAATCCGTTAAGTAACTCTTCCACCAAGTTTTTAGTCTCAAAACTTAGCTGAAAAACAACTAGCCCAATCTTGCTCAGTTCTGGATTTCTATTAAGTTCGTCCATAACGGCTTTTAGCTCCTCCACTGATAGGAGGGCTCTGCGCACCAGCTCTCTACTCTCATTCAATAAACGGTCAGAATCTGAATGGTCTTCTTGTGCCATCGGGTCTTGGCTCCTCCACAATTATAAGCTAACCATCCTATAGTTTACATACCAAACCGGGAACTATGCCCTCAAAAAATAAATGCGCTATCCCGAATTATTAACGTTTTCTAATCCAACACAAACTCTAAACGATTATACCCCTCGATGTGTTGTTTAGAATATCTACAGAACAATGGGAAAACTACGTTTGCTTACAGTCCTCACACAAACCTTCGTATGCTTCCACGTTCCAGACAGTACAGAAATAGGGTCTTCAAACATTTTAGGAAACCCTCGAATATGTGAATTTCTGCGTAGCATTCGCTATTCTTAGTGGTCTTTCATATTCAGTTTGCCATTTGCATGGCCTCTTAATCAGTATGTATGCGCCTCCTGTCTAAATGGAGTAGACAAAAGTTTGGGGAGAAGACTTAATCAGAAAAGATTTAAATATTCTCTTTGTTTTCTTCTTACTGTTATGGAGGTCAACGGAAGTGTATCGCCGCCAAATTTGAAAGCTAAAAGGCAAAACTACTTCTCAACTGTGAAAAGGTTAGGTCTTCCGTTGAAAACTTTTAATAACTCGCACAAAATTATTTCTGAGGAACTGGCTTCCCAAAAAATTCCTTGTAAAAGGTATTATGACAAAATTTTTCAGAATAAACCATTTTTTAACAATCTTCTAGTGATACAGAAAAATCGTGTTGGAAGTGAAAAATATGCCCCTCTATAAGGACGTTGAAACTACACCTGATTATCCAAAAATCGAAGAGGAGATCCTAAAATTCTGGAAGCAAAACAAGATATTCCAAAAAACCCAACAATACCGGGAAAAAAACAATAAGGGATGGTTCGTTTTCCTTGAGGGACCGCCCACTGCAAATGGGCTACCCCACGTAGGCCACGTTCTAACCAGAGCGGTAAAAGATGTAGTTATGAGATACAGGACAATGAAGGGCGAGTATGTAAACCCTCGGCGAGCGGGGTGGGACACTCATGGTCTTCCTGTGGAGCTTGAGGTTGAAAAGGCTCTGGGCTTGAATAGCAAGAAGGAAATCGAGGAGTACGGTGTTGCAAGGTTTAATGAGAAGTGTAAGGAGAGTGTTTTCCGCTACGAGAAAGAATGGGTTAGGATGACGGAGCGTGTGGCCACCTGGATGGATATGGATAATCCCTATGTTACACTCGAACCGTATTTTATTGAGTCTGTTTGGTGGTCTTTGAAGCAGATTTGGAGTAAGGGTAACTTGTATCGCGATTACTATGTGGTCTTGTATTGTCCTCGTTGTGGTACTCCTTTAAGCGCACATGAAGTGGCTTTAGGTGGCTACAAAGATGTTAAGGATCCCTCCATTCATATCAAGTTTAAGCTGTTGGGGGAGGATAACACTTATTTTTTGGCTTGGACGACTACGCCCTGGACATTGCTTTCTAATGTGGCTTTGGCGGTTCATCCAGATTATGACTATATTTTGGTGGAGCATAAGGGTGAGCGGCTGATTTTAGCTAAAGCTCTCCAAATGGTTCTGGAGGGTGACTACAAGATTGTTCGGGAGTTTAAGGGTAGAGAATTGGAAGGCTTAGAGTATTGGCCACTGTTTGATTTTGTTAAGCCGGAGAAGAAGGCTTTTGTTGTGGTTTTGGCGGATTTTGTCACCCTAACTGAGGGTACTGGTATTGTACATATGGCTCCGGCTTTTGGCGCTGAGGACTTTGAAGTTGCCAAGAAATATGATTTGGCAATAATACAATTGGTTGACGAGGCGGGCCGCATAAAGGAGGAGGCAAAGCCTTTTGCAGGCATGAAGGTTAAGGATGCAGATAAAAAGATTATTGAAGCGTTAAGAGAGAAGGGACTACTTTTCCGCGAGGGGGTTTTGGAACACGCTTATCCCTTCTGCTGGCGCTGCGATACCCCTCTTCTCTATTATGCTATTGAAACATGGTATATTAAATTGAGTGCTCTACGGGAGAATCTGCTCCGGAACAATGAGAAGATAAACTGGTATCCTCGGCATCTTAAGCATGGACGCTTCGGCAACTTTCTTGAGGAGGGCAAGGATTGGGCTCTAAGCCGTAACCGATTTTGGGGAACCCCGCTCCCCATATGGAAGTGTGATAATAAACATTATGTTTGTGTGGGAAGCTTCAAAGAGTTGGAAGACTATGCAGGCCCTCTACCTAAGGATTTCGATCCCCATAGACCCTACGTAGACCAAATTACATTTGCCTGCCCTGAGTGCGGTGCAAACATGAAGAGGGAGCCTTACGTAATTGACTGCTGGTACGATTCCGGAGCCGCATCGTTTGCGGAGCATCACTACCCCTTTGAAAACAAAGAATTTTTTGAGAAAACTTTTCCAGTGACATTCATCACAGAAGCAATTGATCAAACCCGGGGCTGGTTCTTCAGCCTGCACGCTGTGGGAACTGCTGTTTTCGACAGCCACGCGTATCAGAATGTGGTTTCCTTAGGCCACGTTTTAGACGAGCACGGACACAAGATGAGTAAATCTAGGGGAAACGTTGTTGATCCGAATATAATATTTAGAAATGAGGGCGCGGATGCAATGCGCTGGTATTTCTTCGTATCCAGCCCACCTTGGGCACCAAAACGCTTCAGTGAAAAAATGGTTATTGAAACCAGAAACCATTTCCTCAACACTCTTTGGAACGCTTATTACTTCTACGTGACCAATGCCAACATAGACAATTTTAATCCCTACGATGATAAGTTCAAGAAGAAGGATTCACAGAACATTTTGGATAGGTGGCTTAAAAGCAGGCTGAACCGCGTCATCAAAATTGTGGACTCAAGTATGAAGAACTATATGATTCACACCGCTGCCAGAGCAATTGATAAGTTTGTGGTGGACGAGTTAAGCAACTGGTATATTAGAAGGTCTAGGAGAAGATTCTGGAGGGCGGAAATGGACGAGGACAAAATCGCCGCCTATCAAACCCTCTTTGAAGCCCTAGAAAAAATAGTGAGACTTCTAGCACCATTCATACCACTAATATCTGAGGCCATGTATCAAAACCTCTCCAGGGGAAACGTTGCAGCGCCCGAAAGTGTACATATGACAGATTTTCCAGAGTTTAGGGAGGAACTCTTCGATGATGAACTAGAGAAAAGTATGGGGTTAGCCATTGAAATTTCAAGTGCAGGACGCGCCGCTAGAGCTAGCAAAAACATAAAACTTAGACACCCCCTCCAGGAGCTGGTAGTAGTGGCAGATTCGGAAAAAATAGAGTATGTAAAACCCTTGGAGCACGTATTGAAGGATGAACTTAACGTTAAAAATGTCAAATATGAAACTAGCGATTCCAATTACGTCGCCTACAGGCTTAAACCAAACTACAAAAACATTGGGCCAAAGTTTAAGAATCTCGCACCAAAAATAGTCCAAGAATTAGAGAGACTGGATCCTAAGGAAGCCGCACAGAAGCTAGCAGAACGGAACAAGCTCACACTGTTCGTCGGCGGCGACCAAGTGGAACTAACAAATGAAGAAGTGGAAGTTGAAACTCTTGAAAAAGAGAATTACGTGATGGGGCAGGCCGGCCGCGTAAAAGTATTTCTCAACACTACAATTACCCCCGAATTGGCAGAAGAAGCCCTGGCTAGAGAAATAGTGAGGAGAATACAGACTATGAGAAAAGAGACGAACCTAGACTACATGCAGAGAATCGAAGTATACATAGAGTGCAGCGAAAAAATGTTCCAAGAAATAGAAAAGAACAGTGATTACATCAGGGAGGAAACATTAGCAACCATCCTAAAACAGGGAAAAGGCAAAACAAGAGGCTACCAAAAGAAATGGAAACTAAAAGACGAACAAATAACCATTACCATAAACGAGACAAAATAAGATCAATCCTCCAATTTTCCTCTCCCTACTTTTCAACAACATAGTAATCACGTTAAAATACCAGAAGATACAACAAGATAACAAAAAGGAAGGGGGTATTCAAAGATCTCAATACTTTTTAAAGAATAGAAGAATATTGAATGGCACAGGGAATCCTTAGTTCAATTTAGACCACCCTATAGAGGGGAACAAGATTTCAAGAATCAAGCCCTCAATAGAACCGGCTGGCGTCGACGATACCATCGATGTTTCTGAGTTAATTATAGCACCTAGATTTATTGACATTCATTCTCACTCTGACATCACCATATTTTTGGAGCCAACGGCAAAGAGAAAAATTTCCCAAGGAGTAACAACAGACTGTGTGGGAAATTGCGGCTTCTCGGCAGCCCCCTCCCTCAAAGATCCAGAAAGAAGGGAAGGACTGCTCAAAAAAATGATACGGATCTCTGAAATGCAAGATTTAGGTATACGGTTTCACACCATAGAGGAGTACATACAAGAACTAAACACATACACCAAAGCGCTTTAGACAAAGGATGAAAACCTAAAGTTTTTCCATGGTAATATAAGGTGATGTAGAATTGTTCGGCTTCGCCTCAAAAAGGGGTGTTTATAGGGCTTCTTTCACGATTTGGAGCCTTACTAGGGAGATGGAACCGAATAAATCTGCATCACCTTCACCAATTTCTGTTCGTTTCTCCCTTCAGAATTTGAAGGTCCCCAAAAATATTCGGCGAAGGTCTAGCATTCTTCATATCGACTTGTAAATATCGCAAAAATAGAAAAAAATAAACCAAGCGTTTGGGAAGTGAGATATATAGATAACGTTGGGAATAGTTTTTATAAGTTCACACCAAAACAGTATTGTAGATTCTTAAGGAGGAATGAAGATTGGTAAAGGTTAAATGGTGGGGCCATGCCACATTCGAAATCAAAGGAAGCAAACTAACAGTAATCACGGATCCTCACGGAGGCTCAGTGGGATTACCTAACCCTAAATGTTCCGGGGATATTATTCTGGTTTCGCATAATCACTTCGATCACTACTCAAAAGTCGAAGATGTATGTAAGGGTGGCGCCGAAAAGGTTCTGTGGATGGCAGGCACCAAAACAGTTAAAGGAATTCCAATAAAGGGAATACAGGTATTCCACGATGAGAGTAAAGGCAGTCAAAGGGGCAAAAATGTCATCTACACATTTGAAATGGATGGAATAAAGTTTTGCCACCTAGGCGACCTAGGACATGTCCCCTCGGAATCCCAAATAAGGGAAATAGGTGAAATCGATGTACTTTTCATTCCAATCGGCGGAGTCTTCACCATAGACGCCACAGGAGCCACTGAGGTAGCGGATCTAATAAAGCCAAAAATAGTAATTCCCATGCACTACAAGACTCCCGGATTATCACTCGGCCTAGGCGACATAAAGGAATTTACTAAGGGTAAGCCTAGAGTGAAGGAAATCCAATCCTCAGAAGTGGAAATAACAAAAGGCAATCTACCAAAGGAAACCGAAATTTGGGTACTAAAACTATAAAACTTTTTGATTCTTTTTTACTTTTTAAAATAAAATCAGAGAATCTTTTTATTTCCTAGGCATCCTCTTTAACAGGACAAAACTTTATTTTCCATAAAACTCTCAGCACCACCTTTATTTTGGATAAATGGAGGATTGATTGTGGACATTGAGAAAATTAGAGAGGATTTTCCCGTAACTAGAGAGTGGGCCTACTTTAACACGGGTTATTATGGCCCCTTGCCTCGCCCAGTTGTACAAGCTATGAGCGATTTTTTAGTGGAATGTATGTGTACTGGACAAGGGAACTGGGAAAACTTGTTTGATTTTGAGGAGAAAAAAGAGAGAACAAGAGTAAAACTGGCAAACATACTGGGAGCCTCACCAGACGAGATTGCATTAACTAGAAGTACTACTGAGGGCTACAACCTAGCATTGCAGAATATTGATTGGAAGAAAGGAGACGAAATAATCATCAATAGTGTGGAGTATCCACCTAACCGCTACATATACAACCTTTTAGTCGAAAAGTTCGGAGTACAACTCGTAACTGTAGAAGCTGACGAGGAGGGAATCGTCAACCCAGCAGATGTGGAACAGGCCATAACAGAACACACCAAACTCATATCTATGTGCCACGTTGCCTACCACCCAGGAACTATTTTACCCGCGGAGGAAATTGGAAAAATTGCTTCTGAAAACAATATTCTCTACGCTTTGGATGGTGCCCAAGGACCGGGATATATTCCGGTGAATGTGAAAAAACTCGGATGTGACTTTTATGCTGTAGCAGGGCACAAGGCTCTCTGCGGACCCGTAGGTACGGGCTGTCTATATTTTAAAAGAGAGCATGGAGAAAAAATGCAACCACTAATAGTAGGTGAACCATTCCTCTTCGGCGCAGAACCAACTGAAACCATCTCAGAAGAGAGGAGGTGGTTGGCCCCCTATAAGTTTGAGGCTACCTCCCTAAATTATCTGGGGTTTATTGGTTTGGGCGCCGCAATAGACTATATGAATAGAATTGGTATTGAAAACATTAGAAGAAGAAACATGATGCTTACTTCCTTTGCGATTGATGAGCTAACTAAGATCCCCAATCTTAAGATTGTTGGAACAAAAGACGTTAATAAAAGGGTTGGCCTACTGTCCATAGATCTTACTGGTTACCCTGCGATAAAGTTGATGCCTTTCGCTGCAATAAGGAAAGTTATTTTTAGGCCGGTTAAGGATAGTATCTCCCGAATCAGTATACACTATTTCAACACCGAGGAGGAAATCCTGAGAGTAAAGTTTGTCATAGAACAGGCCATTAAGCTCTCAAAAATCAGAGAGATCCTCTGAAACATTTTTCCATCCTTTTGGAAACTTCTAGGTTTTCTTTTTTTGTTCTGTTTTTGTTTTGTTTCGCTTTTTGGGGTTTGAAGTTTGATGGGTTGTGTAGAAGTATTAACAATAGTAAAGTTTAAATAGATTTAATTATTTGTTTAGTTGTGCAATATCCGTGCAGAACCGTAAGTAAAACTGAGGTAATAAGATGATAATAATAGAACTATTCTATTCTAAGAACTGTCCTTACTGCCCTACGGCTAGAAAAATGATTGAGGAATCCGTCCAAGAAATAGAAAAAGCGTTTAATGAATGCATAATAGTGAACGAAATAAATGTGGAAACAAAAACAGGCCGCGAAAAGGCAAAACTGTATCAGGTTGAGGGCGTACCCACCATTGCGATAAATGGTTTAGTGACTTTTGTGGGAGTCCCACCCAGCACCCAATCTATAGTAACCGCAATTAGAAAATTCATAGACCCCAATCAAATATATGTATAATAAGATATAGGATTCGATTTTTTATTCTTTAAATTTAAAACAAGTTATTGCTTCTTCTAAATATAAATAAGAAATTAGTTTGAGGAAAACAGATTAACAAGAAAATCTACCTTATTGTTGGGTGCAAACTTGTCTAAAGAGCTAGTATCTTTAAGAAGGCTATTAAAAAGGTATTTCAGATTAATCGCAGATTACTCTAAGGAACTTTACTCGGTGGACGACGGGTTCACAAAACAAACAGAAAAGGAATTTAAACAATATAAAGCGAACCTTGTTATTGAAGTAATCCAACAGTCCACCACATCTCTATCACAGCTCATATCATTCCTTGACACGCTTGTAAACGCCCTGAACCTCTGGTTTGAATTTTTCTTCAGTATAATTAATTCTCTCGGGACACAGCAGTATTATGATATTATCCGCGGGAGAGTACGACTCGAAGAAATTGTAAAACCCGAAAAAGTTGATCTACACTTCCTGAGGTTTAACGTGGAGAACTCTGTAGCCTTCATTTATCCAAAAATAAAAGAACTATTCTCGGTCCTACTATCCGAGGTAAAAGGTCTGCTTGGCATTTTAAAAACCATAAAGTCTGAAGTCGCGGAACAATTTATAAATGAGTTGGAAGAAACATTAAAAAAGTGGCTGGCATCTGAGGAAAACATCTACTGCACAATTGAGGAGGCACTAAAAGACCAATCGGTAAACAGCGTGGATAAAATCATAAGCTTAGCCAACTATCTAATCGATTTCGCCCGAAACTTTCTCCAGTGCATTGGGTACATTAGTCCATCTATAAAGGCGGGAGGGGAGTACGAACTCGACGACTTCATTACAGTCCTAGAGCAGATTAGAGGTATACAAAAAGATTTAACATTAATCCTTGATTTTCGGAGAGAGGCATATGAACATTCAGAAAAATTTAATGAGCAAATACCAATAGCTCTTTGGGGAGACAGGGAGATGGCTCTTAAAAAGTTCGAAGCCTTTGCCCGTTTCGAATTAAAAACTGATAAATTGATTCCGGAAAATTTTAGTGCTGAGGATCTGGCCTTTGGTTTAGTGCAGGCAAAGGCAGAACTCAACATTGTTAGTAATGCAATTGAAATGGAAAAAGAAAAAATATATGCACTTAAAGCCGCTGCGGATCTTCTTGAAAGTCCTATCCTAGAAACCCTATATCAAGGCATATTGAAGAGAAGAAAAATAGCGAGAAAGTATATACAGCTTCTCTACCAAAATTTGGATGATTTACAGAGAGAAACACAAAAAGTCCTAGAGTCAAAAGGCCAACATTAAATGTTACAAAATAGGTTGATAGAGATTAATTTTATCAGATTTTTGGGTTATTGTACTAATCCTTAAATAAAAACTATGATAAAAGAATAGTTGAAAAAATTTTCAGGTGGTGTTTCCCTATGGCGGAAGAAAACTCATTCCAAAATGTTCTACATCAATTGGATAAAACTGCCGAAATAATGAATCTCGATCATAACATTCACAACTTTCTAAGAAAACCCCAACGCTCCCTTGAAGTGTCCATACCTATAAGAATGGATGATGGTAGTATACAAGTCTTTGAGGGTTACCGGGTGCAATATAATTATGCACGTGGACCGTGTAAGGGTGGAGTTAGATATCACCCTTCTGTGACCTATGACGAGGTAAAGGCTCTAGCCGCCCTTATGACTTGGAAATGCGCAGTTGCAGACTTGCCCTACGGTGGAGCTAAGGGAGGGGTTGTTTGTAATCCCAAAGAAATGTCCCAAACAGAACTAGAAAGACTAACCCGAAGATATACTTATATGATTCTTCCAATAATTGGGCCAGAAAAAGACATTCCCGCCCCAGACTTATATACTAATGAACAAACTATGGCTTGGATGATGGACACCTATTCAATGATTACAGGTTACTCTGTACCTGGTGTTGTAACTGGCAAACCCTTAGAAATTGGAGGGACAAAGGGAAGAGCGTACGCCACAGGTAAAGGCGTAATGTTCATAACTCGAAAAGCCCTCGAAGACTATAACATACCAATAAAAGGCGCCACTGTAGCCATTCAAGGCTTCGGTAAAGTGGGTTCCTACGCAGCTCAGTTTCTAGCTGAGAAGGGATGTAAGATAGTCGGCGTAACAACCGTGGAAGGAGGACTATTTAATCCCGACGGTATAGATATACCAAAACTATTGAGCCATGTAAGAGAAAAGAAGCCATTTGCGGAGTACGAAGAGAAAAACTTGGAATACGTCCCTGACCTAGAAAAAGCCAATAAACGGCTAATCAGTTTGGACGTAGATGTACTAATTCCAGCGGCTATGGAAAACCAAATAACACATGAAAACGCAGGAGACATAGAAGCAAAAATCATAGTGGAAGGAGCAAATGCCCCTACAACACCCAAAGCAGACGAAATCTTAATAGAACGTGGAATACCAGTAATACCCGACATCCTAGCAAACGCAGGAGGCGTAGTGGTCTCATACTTCGAATGGGTCATGTCCCTTCAGGCTTTCCTGTGGAGCGAAAGGGATGTTAATGTGAGACTTAGAGATTTAATGCTTAAAGCATACGAAAGTGTATCTTCAATCCATAAGAAAATGAAAGTAGATTTACGCACGGCAGCCTACATATTGGCAGTGAGCCGGGTAGCCAAAGCAATTGAGTTAAGAGGCCTATTTCCCTAAACATCCTATAACCAGCTCCACGAAGTTCGATTTTTTTATCTATTTTCTTTCACAATTTTAGAGAAGTAATAATCATACTCCTGCAGGATTAAGTTAACTCCACGTTTAAAAAATGAAGTCTCAGTTGAAAATAGGTATTTGGAGACTAACCTTGACTTGGGCGATGTGGGTTAGCGACTAAATAGTCCTTTTTTGAGACTTGAAAATGAGCTATAGATGTTTTTAACCCGGAAGCCAAATCCAATGAATCCATAAAATAGGTTGAGGAAGGATTATATAGGACTAATTATTTGTACTGTTAACGTTGATTTATCAACTGTGAACAAACCTTGACCTGAAACTTTGGAGTAGTGATTACTTTGGATATAACCATTACACAGACGGCACTGGAATACATTGCCAAAGCGTCGGAAACAATTTACAACAGCAAAGAAAAACCAGCCCTGGCCATTTGGGCGGATAGAGTCCACACTTGAGGCGGTAGCCGAGTGGAAATAAGGTTGGATGTGTATCCTGAAAATGAAATCCTAGAAGTTGAAGGATTTGAAAACAAGGGTAATTTGAATGGTGCTAATATACCGCTCTACATACACAAAAACGCTTATGATTTCCTGCCGGAGAAACCGAACATTGACTGTTCAGGGCTTCTCTTAAAGAGACTATTCATCTCCAACTTTACACCCATACGCTTTGGACGATGTTAAACTATGGGGAAAGGAAATGATTCACCTCCCAAAGGTATAAGGGGTGATAATCCGACGGACAGGCACCGTCAAAATTCCCCAAAATTTTCTCCCCCACTAAATTAGTACGCATTATCTCCCATTAGGTCCACCGCTTGGGGGTCATATTGTTAATTTTAGCGAGTCGTATCCAATTATGATTTTTTTTCTAAGGGGGTCCACTTTTTCTTGTAGCTTTTCGTGGGGAGGATTTAGGTGAGCAAGGTGGATTAGTACCGTTTTTTTGGCATTCAAGGTATTTGCTAGTTCTTTGGCCTCATTTACAGTCATATGGTGGTCTAAAAAGTGGGTTGGCTTGTCAATGAATGCATCAGTTATAAGGAGGTCTGGATTTTTTATGAGTCGAAGTGATTCTTCGGGGATTTTCACTCCAGTATCCCCCGTAATCACAAGTTTTTTGCCATTTATGTTAAAGCTGTAGCCTATGGGTTGTATGTAAGAAGCGGGATGGGTAACGTTCCAGGTGGGGTGATAGACGGGAAAGGCTTGAAACTGGATATTATGATAATCGACAGTTTCGTAAAGTTTTATCTCTTTACGCTTTGCGTTAATTATTTTGAAGCCCATTCTTTCTAGGACAAAGTCTAGGGTTTCCTTTAATCCAAACACTTTAATGAAATTCTGTACACGGTAAAACTCACTGAATCCCAGAATGTGGTCATAGTGGTGGTGGGTGTAGAGAACCGCGGCGATTCTCCTTATCCCTTCACGGATTAGCTGAGCCCTGAGGTCTGGGCCGGTATCTATGGATATGTTTCTGTCTTTTTCTGGATCACGTATAAGTATTCCAAATCGAGTTCGAGAGTTAGGAATTCCCTGCTCCCTCGCCAAGGTACACGACTCACAGTTACAATTCAATGTGGGGGTTCCAACAGTATCTCCACTTCCCAGAATAATGATTTCCAATTCAAACCATCTCTCTCAAGAAATAAATTACCTCGCTTATTGAATATTGTTCCGCATCACCCTACTAAAACTTATGACCACTGTTTCCCAGTGGCTTCTCACTAACGATTAAATTTTCTCAATATTTTAATATAAATACTATTGCTTTACTAATTAAAAATTAAAGTGTAAAATAATGGTAAGAAGCTTTTTAATCAGGTTTAGTATATTTTGTTAGAAAGCCTTGCGCTAAAGAGCGCGCAAGATCCCTTGCGTGGTTTGGTGCAAATTCATCCAGACCTTTTCCATATGTTTGAACAATGAACTCAGCCACTTTCTCTAGGTCTTGTTCTTCTTTGTAGGCTTTAATTATTTCGTTATTCCACTTGTATGTCACTTTAACTGTATCTTTTAGGGATAGGTAGCCTTCACGTGCTGTTTTGGCTCCAAAGTGGGCAAATCCTATAATTTCAGGTTGGTAAGATTCGATTTTCTTTATTGTTGCAACAAATGTTTCTAAATCGAATTCTGGTGGGAAAGCTGTGGGTGTGATGGTTTTGGTTTGAGGCATGTGTATACCGACTGCATCTCCAACGAACATGAATCTGCTTTTGGATTCGTAGAAACTTATGTGATCTTTAGAGTGCCCTACGGTGTCCAAAATTTCTATTTCCACCCCGTTACCTAAATTGACTAAATCACCCTCCTTTACCACATCAAAATTATTTATAGGTTTCATTTCAATAGTGGGATCCCCGAATGTTTGTCTTCCGCCTTCAACAAGTTTCTCAATTATTGCGGGTGTTGTGAGGCGCTTGGCGTCCTTATCTGAAACCAGCACTCTAGCTTTAACAAACTCACCTTCCAAGTAAGCTGCACCTCCCGCGTGGTCAAAGTGACAGTGGGAAGGCATTATGTAAGCAATATCATCCCTCTTAATTCCCAAGTCCAGTACTCTTTCAACCAAGTTTTTAACAGTACTGTTGGAGCCCGTGTCAAGAATAGCTGCCTTTTCTCCTTTTACCACAAATACAGAAGTGGAACCCAGTTTCCCATGCATTTTAACATCTACCAGATACACGTTTTCGCCAATTTTAGACGTTTTGGTAAACCACAAAAGAGACACCTACAAACCTTTTGGTATATTTCCATAATTTACTAGTGATACTTAACATTTACGTATTATACACCCAAAATTTAGGAGTAAGTTGCAAAACCGAGTTAAACGCCGTTTGTAACAGTTTTCTGAAATCCAAGTATATGTAATAATGTTAGTCTTCTGCCAAAGTTATATGGGAGAAGCCTTTTTTAGGTTCGGGCTCATTCCTAACTGCGGTTTTTTATTTGTTCGGCTCTGTGTTAAGTAAACTCCAACAAGGGTTAAAGCCATTCCCAGTATGCTTACTTCTGTGTAAAATTCGTAGAGAAAAATTGCTCCCAAAATTGTGGTTACTATAGGCACCAAGAGTAGTGCGATGCAGGCTGTTGAGGCCTCTATATCGTGAAGAACCTCGTACCAGACGAAGAAGGTTAAAACCGAAGACACTATTCCAAGAGTGACCAAGGAGGTCCAACCTAAACCAGATAGGCGCGTAATGGGGACAAATCCTTCGGCGATAAATGCTGTGATAAATAGCAAAATGGTCCCAAAAGGCACCGATGTTGCAGTCATCAGATAGGAATCTATATTCGCCGCTATTCTCTTGGCTATAATTGCCCCGACCGCCCATGAGAATGCAGCTCCTAACACTACAATGTTCCAAATGCTTCCTGATAGAGTGGGATTAGTTGCTATAATCACGAGTACAACTCCCGTATATCCCAAAAGAAGTCCTACCGCTTTTCTCTTTGTTATTTTTTCCCTCAGGAATATTGCAGCAAGTATTGTAACTATTATTGGATCTGTGTTCACAATTATTGATGCTTGTCCAGCAGGCACGTACTGCAGCCCATAAACTTCTAAAAAGTAGTATGAGAACACATTAACAGCACCCAGAGCGCAAATGGAAAAAGTTTCCTTCCTAGTAAATTTTAGGATTTCTCTATATTTTCCAGTTATCAGCAGGGAAACCATGAGGATGCTGGAGGCTATGAGGAAGCGGTAAGCAGTAAATGTTATGGGAGGCATGTCTCTGAGAGCATACTTAATGAATATGAATGAAGATCCCCACGTTAGTACTACAAAGGTTAAACCGCCTGCAGTGCTAAGCTTCAAATTTTTTCCTCCAATATGGTTAGCCTTAAATTGTAAAGGTTATTAAGCTTTTTTCATTAAAAATAAAAAATTTTCAGGAGAAAAATTCTCAAAAAATAAAGTTGACTACTCAAAATTTATTAAACCAAAAATAGAATATAAAACAATCAAGAAGCCATAAAAAAATATACTCAAACTGAATCTCGTAACGTGAGGTGTAATTAATTGGTTAAACTAGATGAGGTTGATATCAAGATACTAAATATACTCCAAGAGGATGGAAGAACTAGTGTAGCCGAAATAGCGCGCCAGGTTAAGCTGGCATCTCCCTCTGTTCATGAAAGAATCTCTAAACTGGAAGAGGAGGGAATAATTAAAGGTTACACCGCCATACTGGATGCAAAAAAGCTGGGTAAAGATGTCACCGCCTTTATTGGAATAAAGGTAAACCACGCGCTCGCCACTGGCGACTCGGTCATGAACGAACTTATGAAGATTGATAGCATTGTTGAGTCCCACACAGTTACCGGAGAGGACGACATTCTCATAAAAGTCAAAACCGAAAACACTTCATCTCTAGAGGATATACTAAACAGGATATACTCCATAAAAGGTGTACTAAACACCATTACCACCGTAGTTTTATCAACAGCATTAGAAACGCTAAAAATTAAAATTGGATAAAACACTAAAAAGAGCTAAGAGCCCGGGAAATAATTTTTAATCCTCTTTAACCTGCCCATTACAACCTACTGCTGTATAATTATAAAAGAAACCGCTTCCATTAAAAGGGGGATAATCTGGAAAATACTCCAGCTGAGGATGGAAAGCCAAGCACCGGCTGTATTTCTGAATTCCCAGATTAGAGTAGCGAAGCTCTACTGGTTTCACCATTTCTCTGATTTTTCTCTTATGTATATCATTTTTCCCACCGTGTTATTCAAGCTCACACTCTGATGGGAATATCATATTTTTAACTCTTACAACAAATTCTTTTAAGTAATAAACATTCGAAATTTTTTATGGTAAATTTATGAATATAAAAATTTATTAAATTAAAATATAAAAAATCGTTTAATATTCAGTTGGATTCAAATACTCAAAAAAGGAAAAAACTAAAACCCAAAAACTAACCGGGTGGAACACATTGATAATACACAACATTTACATTATAAACTCCGAAGGAATATGTACCCTTAGCATAAAACTGGGCTCCATAGATACAGATCCACAAATAATAGCAGGAGTCTTTGCAGCCTCTCAAAAATTTTGGGCCCACCTTACAGGCGAAGACCCTCAGTCTATAAACTTTCACAACTTAAAAGCGCACTTGAAACAGTTTAGCACAGGAGAAAAAAAGTGGTACCTTGTAATTATTCTAGAATTTGAAAATCCACAAATACTAAGAACAGTTGAAAAAAGCATATTAGAGGTGGTAATGAAGAACAAAGAGATTTTCGAAAAATTTGTTGCAGACACAAACGAAATCAGCGTCAATATTAAAATCCAAATCTTGGAAAAATTAAGAAAAATTCGTTGTCCCTATTTACAGACAAAAATCTTCAAAAACTTTTGCAAATTAAAAATCAACAGACTTGAAAAAAACAACTGTAATATGATAACCATATCTGATTGCAAGGAAAAGATAAAAGAACAATTACGCCCCTCCGAGAAAAAAGTTTCTAGTCAACTAAATTTGCATAGTAGTGAATGATGGCAATGAGTTCCCAATTTTGTACATGGTTATTTTTTTCAATTGTCTTGGGAAGTGTTTTCTCCCCTGCGGGAGTATCTATATTCTTTAAGCTCTTTTGGGTGAAAATTACTCTTAGAATAGGGGTTTAAACAGGGATACTTCAGGAAAAGTGACACGGGAAAGTAGATGGGAAGGAATAGAGATGTCAAAGAATGGTAAAATATATGCCTTTGGGAAGCCCTCCCACAATTTTGGTTCAAATTGCGCCAAGGGACTTCCATGTTCCAAATAAAACATTTATAAAGTAATGTATGATTAAATATATGCGATAAAACTGGTGATTCCGCTGAATCCTTATATGTTGTGGCGTTGATGAAAAATTACAAAACGGAAGTATATTTTTGTTCGGAGTTGTAAGAGTTGATTATTCATAATATTTATATTATAAATTCGGATGGGATTTGCCCCATAAGCCTAACTCTTGGTTCCATTGAGGCAGATCCAGATTTGATTGCGGGAATTTTCACTGCGTCCCAGAAGTTCTGGGGGGAGGTTACAGGAGAGACACCCCAATCCATCTCCTTTAAAAATATAAATGCATATATTAAGCCTTTTTCTACAGGTAAAAAGGACTGGTATTTGATTCTGATATCTGAGGCAGAAAAACCTGAGCTTTTGAAAAAAGTGGAAGATATTATATTCAAAGTTATAGAGGAAAAAAAGGAACTGTTTGAAAAATTTTTCGCGGATACCACAGATATAAATAACATTGTGGGAGGGGCCATACTGGAATCATTAACGCTGATTCCCTGCCCCCACATAAGTAAAGGTCTTTTAAAAACTGTGTGTGAAATTGACGGTAAACAGATAGAACCTAAATATTGTAACTGCGTTTCTATGGCCACATGTAAAACCAAAATCAGAGAGTATCATAAAGGAGATTTCTCAGTTGTAGGGCTGTTTGACAAGTTTTTCGAAAGCCTAAGATAAGAAAAAAGCACATATTTCAAAAAGGAAACAAATCCCACCTTCCATCTTCCACAAAACACAATTACGTATGCCCAAACAACACTCCAATTTTTAATAACTTACGCCAATCCTCTCTTCTTTTTAAACATACACGTACAGAAAGATGAAGGTCGAGGATTACAGAATCGTATATTTATCTCATAATAAGCCAACATACTTATAGCCGCGTTTAAAATGTGGAGTATGTTTAACTAGCAAACACTGGTTTGGTTTAATATTCCTACTTTTCCCAAAGGCGATCTAATTTTGAAATTTTTCTCTGGGGACTGGTGGTCATCAAAAAATCAGGACAGAGGTTATAGCGTTTGGAGCTTATTTCTTGTGTTTAACAAATTATAAATATTTCCTGTTACAACTAATTTCCCAATGTGCTCTAAAATATTAGTTGTCACATATAGCCACTTTGCGAAAAAGGGTGTAGTTTATGCTGAGTTTGGAGCAATTTATAATTTATGCGTATTTCTTTAGCAATTTTTACCGTCTATCTGCTGTTTTCGGCCTCTCTTTAGGAATGTATGCCAAGCTTTATTTCTCAGCGTTCGCATCACTGGTTGCTTTCTTGGTTTCAGCTTTGCTTTTTATGAAATCTCAAAAACAGCCTTCAGGAAAGAAAACATTCGTCCTTCTATCCATAGCAACTTTTGTTGGTGGACTCTCCACACTAAGCGTGGCCATTGCTTCATATTTCTACATCACAACACCCAGCCTTTTCACCTTTGTTCCCGATACAACGTTTATAATGTATCGCTTACACTTTATCTCCGTTCCTCTGATTCTGGTGTTTTTCTGGCTATTCTTCTCTCAACTGATCCGGGTAAAGAGAGTGGTAATCTACGTTTTCATCATAATATTCCTAATAGTGCTAATTCTTAACTCTATTACCTCAATAACTGCGGAAGAAGTGCAGCTAACGCTTTCTGTCAACATGGACTTGGTTGCCTCACTAGTAACTCTTGTCACTTGGCTGGCTGCTTTCTTGATAATTGCTCTCTCCTTCTATTACTACGCTTCCAAACAAAAAGACGAACGCCGCATAATGGGCCTGATTCTGGGAACCGCCGCGGTCTCCGCAATAATGGTTCAAGTATCCAATTTGTTTGCGCTCCTCCTGAGCAATGCAGTTCTGGAAGCCAGTGTATGGTTATTTGCAGCCTTGGCCTTCACCCTAATGTACTTCGGATTACTGCCTCCAAAACGCCCATGCTAACAGTTCTAAAATAGCGGTTTAATTAGAATTATGCTGAACTACAGCAAGATGCCTATGGAGCGATTATACACCCTCAAAGAGGCAAAACAACCACTGGGCGCCACGACGCGAA
>JAHQXB010000176.1 GCA_029856435.1 Candidatus Jordarchaeia archaeon | reverse complement strand
CCAATTGCGGCCCTGCCCCCCTTTTGACCTTTTCAAACTTCCCGCATTCCGGGCTTTGGCCGGAATCGGCTACACGACACATGTGTATGGCTGCTTTTAAATAGTAGATTTAATGGGTTTTCTTTAACGTTAACAGTTTAAGTTAACAAACTTTCTAAATAGCGGTTTTAACACCCCAAAATTGCCGGGCTTTATTAAAACTGGAAGCCTTGCCTAAAAAATAAGGGAAAATTTGCAAGAATACCGCCACTAAACATTGAGCTGAACTTCGTCGCAAAGCGGGCGATGTAGATTTATTTGGTTCCGTTTCCCTCCTAAGGCTCTAAATCACGAAAGGAACTTTATAAACGCTCATTTTTGAGGCGTGACCGAACTATTCTACATCACCTCGCAAAGCGCGGAAAAAAGTTTATAATAGAGAAAGATTAGAGACTATTCAAACTTATGGAGGAGTAGGAGAGATTGCAAAAGAAGAAAATGTTGTCCTTCTCCATAGCCGCTCTTTTCATCAGCATGATACTATTAACAGGCATCACCCTAGCCACATCAAACACCGCCGGATCTCTAAACCTTCTAGCCGTCCAAGAAAACACCGCTAAGCAAACCGGAAGAAATGTAACCATCATCTGGGACATCTACGGTATCCCGCACATTAATGGAACAACTCAGGCAGACACCTTCTTCGGCCATGGATATGCCCAGGCAGTAGACGGCATCGAACTACTAATGTTAAACCTCATCACAGCAAAAGGCAGACTATCAGCAACATTCGGATACGACAAATACAATAACACCTGGTATCCAGGCTACAAGTTCAGATCCCAAGGAATAATCACTCCTTATGATTTGGATAACTCTATGAGCGACGGTTTACTGTGGAAATTGAAGATTCCAGTAAGCCACTCACAATACCTCAAGATAAATCAAACAATGAGAGAAATAATGATAGAACCATTCGCCGCTGGCATCAACTATTACCTCTACGAACACTGGAACACCTTACCCTCATGGATAAAGCAAAACGCACCAGTAACAGGAGAAGACATAGCCTCAATGGCCGCCCTCATCAACTTTCTATTCGCAGAAGACATTGGAAGCTGGCTAACAGCAGAGGGCACACTAAACGCTTTAGGCTGGGATGTCGAAACATATCTCCAACAACATCACCTAGGGCCGGTTCCAATGCCTCCCTCATTAGGTTCTTCTGGACTGTTAGATAAGGGGAGCAACGAGTATCTTGTGAATGGAAGCCTTTCTACCACTGGTTATCCCATTTTGGGTGCTGATCCCCACTTAGAATGGGATGGAATCACCCAATGGCACGAGGCCCACCTAATGGCGCCAGCGGAGGGCACACTACCCGAATTAAATGTGCATGGAGTAATCTTTTATGGGCTGCCCTTCATAGGGATTGGGCACAACGAGTATCTTGCTTGGATGTCAACAGTTAACCAGCCCGACACTATGGACGTTTGGATAGAAAGATTAGACTCTACCAACACCAAGTACTACTACAATGGTTCCTGGGTTCCCCTCACAAAAGAAGTAATAAAACTGCCAGTACTAGTCCCCGGAATAGGTGTAATGATTCAAGATTTACCCACATACTATTCCCATCACGGAGTCCTACTAACCATAAATGAGACAGCACACTACGCACTTGCAGTAAACTATTCCACAAGCGGGCAATGGACTGGCGTGGAACAGTTCTACCTTATGAACACTGCACAAAACATCACACAGTGGAAGGAAGCTATGTCCCTTCTGGGAGTAGGCATATTCAACTATATGGTGGCAACCAAATACAATGAAACCTTCTATGTTTGGAACGCAATGTGCCCACAAAGGAATGATATGTGGAACTGGAACTTGGCAGTGCCGGGATGGAACACCACCACCGACTGGGGAGAATTCATATCCTTCGGCAACCTACCAATGGAGGAAGACCCCGAGAGCGGATGGATGCAAAACTGCAACATTCAATGTTGGAACATAACCACCCAGCCAAACAACATCACAAAAACAAATGAAACCAATCCCTTCCCAAGATACTTAGTAAATCACTACACCTACCAATCTGGTGGTGGATACTACCGAGCTATGAGCAATTACACAAGAGGATATAACATGTTCTACATACTAGATGGTCTTGCTTCAGGCGGACCGGGCTCAGTCTCTGCTGATGATTTTCTGGGAATCGCGGGTAACAGTTCAGTCTACTACATAGCAACCGACTACATAGATATGCTACCCGACCATGTATTTGGTCTGGGCAATGAAACACTTAATGAAACCATACACCTACTCAAAAGTTGGGATAAGTATGCTACTAATCAAACCGCTATGACCGTGTTCCAACTCTGGTGTGAGAATACAAGCAGAACACCTCCAAGCAGCCAAGATGCGGCTGTCACTACTTTGAATGCTACGGTTAACTGGATGATATCCAAGTATGGAAATGCTACCGGAGTATATTGGGGCAATGTTCACATTGTAGTTAGAGGTACTACAATAGTGGGTCTGAATGGGACCTCAGGTGAACCTTACGGTTGTCTGAACCCGCACTATGGACAATTCGATTCAACCACTGGTCTCTGGTACTGCTATGGTGGAGAATCATTCGAAATGGTTACAACGTGGGAGGATGGAAAGGTCAAGTCTTGGAGCTGCTTACCCTACGGTAACACCAATAATGAGACCTCCTACCACTTTGATGATATGCTACTTAACTGGTATAGTAAGGATATGCTTCACCCAGACTTCTTCTATGACGATGAAATTCTAAATTCATCAAATCAAAGCCAAGAGAAGGGTAACATATCTGTTCCAGTGTACACACTTGCGCAGACTATTTACTTGATTATGTTGCCCTACTATCAGGCATTGGCAAACTACTTCACAGTGGTGGGCCTTGGGCAAGCTGTTTCCGGCCAGCAGGCTTCATCGAATTTGTTGTGGGGCGGAATCGCTGCTCTAGTTTTGATAATAGTTGTGGCGGCTACAGTGGTTGTGCTTAGAAGACCGTAAAACAAGGAGTCCAAGGAAGGATACTACCATTCTCCCTCCTTTTTTTGGTTTGGTTGTAGAAATTTCCCTGTTCAACCCTTTTTTTGGGTTGCCTAACTTTTTTGTGTTTCTCACCAGAGTTTGCCTTTGTATTGTCCTATTGCGGGGCATCCTAGGCATCTGTTTTCGCGGTAGCTGGGGCAGTCGGCGCATTGAATGTTTATTGTGCAGGGTTGCTTGTCTGAACTCTTTATTTTCATTTTGAAGGGCATAATTAGGTCGTTGGCGGCGGAGATTATAATGTTGAATTCAATGTCTTTAACCTCTTCTAGTGGTCTTAGGTGTCCTTCGACTATTGCTTCCAGGGTTGTTATGTCTTCACCCACGAATAGTAGGCAGAGGTTGCTTCTTCCAGATACTGTGAAGGCGTTGAAGAAGTATGGGCAGCCTTTAAACATTTTCAGTATTTTTTGGGTGTTGTTTGTGGAGACCTCAACTTTGGCTAGGTGGAGACCCATTTTGAGGGGATTTATTCCACAAATTTTGCTGAATGCCCCCATGTCTCTGAGCTTTTTCAGCCTCACCGCAACAGATGGCTGTGATAGTTTGATAATTTTTGCAATTTTCTCCTGGGAAATATCGGGATCCTCACTTAGGAGGGTTAATATTTCACGGTCTTTATCGTCCAATCGGGATAGGTTCTCAGCCATTTCAAACACCAATATTAGCCTATTTGGAGGTTATAGTCTATAATTATTTAAACCTTTATGATTCATAGCTGAAAATCCAAAAATATCGATAAACTATTATCAAAATTTTTATTAAATATTTCTTACTCTAATTAATGGGCAAAAAGCCAAAAACCCTAAAAAATGATTAGAAATAAAGGGTAAAAGTAGGGAATGATTATGCGTTTATATATTATTTATGGTGATGATTTTGGGGAAAGAGTTGTGGGGAACCTAGTTAACTTTTCAAACTTCTGTACCTCATGTGGGGAAGCTTGTGGACATTGCCGCATAGAATATGGCTCCTTTGCCTCCGACATAGTGGGAGTGGATAGAATACCTCCCAACCTGCCAAACTTTATAGAAGAGCCCGAAAAGTATCTGCCCAAAAATCCACCAAGATGCGACATAATAATCGCCATAGGACTCCACCAAGACCTTCTGGCAAGCTTACCCCTCCTTGTAGAAAAAACCCAAGCCAAAGGAGTAATAGTACCCCTAGAGGACCCAAACTGGTGCCCCCCAGGCCTACAAAAACAGGTAGAAGATGAACTCAACAATATGGGAGTAGCACACGCCTTTCCCAAACCCTTCTGCATGCTGGAAGACAGTGGACACAACACAATTATAGATCAATTCATCAAAAAATACAGGGTGGGGAAACCCATAGTCCAGGTCTCGGTAGACAATGACACCATTACACGCACTAAAGTCCTACAAAGTGCACCCTGCGGAAGCACTTGGTACGTTATGAAGCAAATAGAGAAGCGAAGCATAAACGGCATAAATGAGAGAATCTCAGAAGCACACCACGCCTACCCCTGCACAGCCAGCATGCAAGTAGACAAAACACTAGGAGACACAGTACTCCACGTAGCAGGATACGCCATAAGAGGAGCAGTGCAAGAAGCAATAAATAAAGCCACAGAGAAAAAAACAGAACTAACGCAAAAAACCCAAATTGGAATAAAACAAACTTCCTAACTAGCAAAACCCCTACAAACAGTTTCAAGCCAAAAACAAACAACGGTTACAAAAAGTTCTCAGTGCGCGTAGCCGGCGGGCACCTCCTACTGCAGAAAAAATGTTCGGAGAAAAATACACCTTCAAAAGAAGACACATAAGGGGCTACCGCAACATAATAAGAAAAATGAGGCCCCAAAAAAGGTGACTAAAAGAACTCAAGAGCAAGTGAACTACCCCGCCCTAACGGACGGGGCTTCCAGCGTTTAGGGTAGGCTTTACGCCTATCTCCTCATCTGCTGGTTCGGGGGCTCACGGCTCCCCCATCCCATAGAGCTCGTTACCCTATGGGCTATATTTACACACGCATTCAGGTCTCTGTCGTATTTTCTGCAAGGGCACATCCCAAAAACTTTTTAGATTGTAAGAGTCATTTAAGTTCAACCACAATTCATCCCCTCCCTTTCGGAAAGGGGTCTTCTTGCGAAGTGTAGATAAAAACCTTCTTCCTAGGGGACTGCTTCTAGTTCCTCCCATACTTCGAATGCTCTTCTGAGATGGGGAATGGTGATGGATCCTCCAACAATGAGGGCTATTGCGAGTGACTCCTCCAGTTCTTCTCTTGTCACTCCCTGCTCATGGCACTGAATAATGTGGTACTTAATGCAGTCGTCACATCTCAACACCAGTGAGGCAACAAGTCCCATTAACTCCTTAAATTTTCTGGGCAAGGCGCCATCAACATAAACTCCAGAATCCAAATTGTAGAATCTCTTAATGTTAAGACCAGCATACTTCATCACTATCTCATTTAATCTTTCCCTTTCCTTTTTAAAACTCTCAACAATATTTCCGGGCATAAACAGCGTCCTCCAACAACAAATCCAACATGCAACGAAAACCACAACTCTTCTATTGAGTTCTGGTATTTGTACCTTCTACTTTTTAATTCATTTTCCACCAATCATTTAATTAAATTTAAGTACTAGTTGGTTATTATGGCTTTAACAAGAATAATCCCTTCCTCACAGTCAGTTAACTTTTCAATAATTTGTGTCGCCGTTCCTGTTTGGTTGGGATTAATTCTTTGTAAGGAGGTATAAACTTGGTATTGGAAAACGATATTTTCCTTGATGAGGTGCACATCAAGCTGAGAGATGAGGTTAAGGAATTTGTGAAGTGGGTAGACCCAAAATTACTGAAAGCTATGGACGCCGAACAAATAGATTACCCTCACGAGTTTTACAGGGAAGCAGGCAGAAGAAACCTCCTTGGACTACGATTTCCAAAAAAGTACGGCGGCCGAGAATTGGACTGGGTAGCGGAGTGCGTGGCACTTGAGGAGATTGGAATCTTCGGCTGCGGCCTGGGGTGCTCATGGTCCATGCCCACAATTGTGGGTGAAGCCATAAACACCTTCGGAACAGAAGAACACAAGAAAAAGTATTTAGTACCCATACTTAAGGGGGAAATGGTTGCAGCTGAGGGTTTAACCGAGCCCCGGGGTGGCTCAGACTTTTTCGGAACCAACACTATTGCCAAAAAAGACGGTGACGTCTATTACCTCACAGGTGAAAAAAGATTTATTGCGGGAGCCAAAGCCGCAGACCTATTCCTACTTTATGCTAGAACCAACCCCGACCCTAAAGTCCCGGGACACAAGGCACTGAGCGCCTTTTTGGTTGAGAAAAAAATGGGCGTGGAAATTGCGGAAACATACGGGCTACTGGGATTCCGGGGCATGGGAACCGCCAGAATACAGCTCAACGAGGTAGAGGTGCCAGCTGAAAACCTACTTTTGGGCGAGAACCGGGGAAGAGAAATCTTTAACCGCATGATGCTTCCCGAAAGACTAACCTCAGCCGCAGGAAGCCTCGGCGCGAGATCCGCCCTAGAACTGGCCATGAAGTATGCAAGTATGAGAAAGGCTTTCGGAGCCCCCATAAGAATGTTCCAAGGAGTAAGCTTCAAGATAGCCGACTGCTTAACCAAATTGGACGCAGCCCGAGCACTGGTCTACACTGCAGCTAAACAGGCGGATAGGGACCCAGACTCCTACGAAACAAGAAGGCTGGTTTCCGAAGCAAAACTGTTTGCAACCCAGACCGGCTGGGAAATTATAAACGACGCCATGCAAATCCTAGGCGGAATAGGATACACCCAAGTCTACCCCTTGGAACGGGCTCTCCGAGATGCAAGGCTCGCAATTATATGGACCGGCTCAAGCGAAATCATGCAATTAATCATTCAGCACGAAGCCTACCGAAAACTCATGGGTGGAAAAATGGAAAAAGAAAGAGACATCGAACTAGACGCCATAGAAGCCCACAAAGTAGCAGAAAAAGTATACGAATAAAAAAACACTGAAAACCCGCACCCACCTTTAAAATCCCCACTTTTTCAATTTTTTAAGAACCATTTTTTTATGAACCACCAGTGTTATAAGAAAAGAAGTGGCGGGGGGTCACTTGCTATAATCATTTATCTAACCACTGAGGATACCCAAAAATTTAGGTCATTATTCAGCAAGCAACAACCTAAATTGAATCTTTAAAGGTGCTTAGTGATGGTGTTGAATGTCTTTATTCTGCTCTTCCCTCCTCTGATTCTTTTATAGAAGCTTTAATGCAGCGATGCACTCCACGTTTAATTGGTACTTGTATCTGAGCCTTTTTTCAAAGTTGGTTTGAGAAATAATGCTAAGTGTGGATTTTGGAAGCAAATGGTAACAGAATCGTGAAAGTCCACCGGATTCGTTAATGGGATCCATGGAATTGTAAAGGTTTAAAGAGTTACCAATCCCCAGAAACCTATGTTATATTTGGGGAACCTAATGTTCATCAAGCATAGGAATAATGATAACAAGGAAAGAATTTATGGATAAGCAGGAAATGATCGAGGAAGGGTGGAGATGTTCCACCGAACTTTACACCAAAATAATCAAAGCATTAGACAGTTTTTGAGAAATATTGTATTAGACTCCACTTGATTCTAAAGTCTTGTCTCCCCTTTCTGTTGTTAATAATAATAGGATAATTTAAGAATCCCAAGCTTTTGAATTTAAACAGGGCATAAAACTTGCCTTTTCCAAGGAGAATTTCTTTGCAATCAGAACCTATTCAGAAATTTTTTGAATTGCAGTAATTTTTCCGAGTTCTGAGGGTGCTCCATAACTTTTTGGATTTTTGCGTGTTGCCTGTTGTAATGGAGATATGCGGTTTGCTTTGCTTTTTTGGGCAAAAGAAGTGGCTGAAGAGAATTTGGTGATAACTTTTGTGGGCGGTATATTTAAATATTTATGAATATATATTCATAATGAGAGCTTATGCCCAGGCCAAGAAAAATACGGGAAATCAGATTCAAACCCGAAATAAGCGGCTTCAAACCAGAAGACGCCCCCTACACATCCGAAAAACTGGTTCTGACACTTGACGAACTAGAAGCCATAAGATTAAGGGACCTAGAAAAACTCACCCAAGAAGAAGCCGCACAGAAAATGAACATCTCCCAGCCAACCTTCTATAGGCTAATAGAAAGAGCTAGACAAAAAGTAGCTGAAGCCCTAATCGAGGGCAAAGAATTACACTTTCAAGGAGGTGACTACACAATGGCCCAACTTGAAATGAAAAAATTCACATGCTTCCAGTGCGGCTACAACTGGGAAGTACCCTACGGAACTCCAAGACCCAACAACTGCCCCAAATGCGGCTCAACCAATATCCACCGAACACCTGAAGACCGAGGATACGCTAGAAGAGGCAGAGGTAGAGGTGGATGGGGCAGAGGCGCAGGGTCAGGAGGAGGCAGGGGTCCCCCGCAGTGGTAAACTCCAAAATTGAAAAAATAGACTAAAGGGTGGTTCCAAGGAGAAATAAGTGTCCCAACCAATCGCCATCTCAAGGATGTTTCCTAAAACCCTCTCCTTGGAACCGCAAGCTTTTTTGAAGCCATAATAGGGCAAGAACTAAATGGATGGGTTGGGTTATTTTTCTGTTGCTTTTTTTAGGAAGAATTCGTGGAGTCGGGTATCTTCTGCCAGCTCTGGGTGGAATGATGTTGCTAAAATGTTGTTTTGCTGTGCGGCAACAATTTTTCCATTGATGTGGCAGAGGGGTTTAACGTTGCCGCCCATGCTTTGAATGATTGGGGCTCGGATGAATACTCCCTTGAACTTTTTTTCGCCCAGAAGTGGAATTTCTAGATCTCTTTCAAAGGATTCCCCCTGTCTTCCAAAAGCGTTTCTCTCCACAGTGATATCCATTAGTTTTAGGGTTGGCTGGCCCGTTTTACCTACTACTCGGTCATAAACCTCTCTGGCTAGGAGAACCATCCCTGAGCAGGTGCCCAGTATGGGTCTACCCTCTTTAGCAAATTTTTTGATAGCCTCTAGCAGTCCACTGGTTTCCATTAATCTCCCCATGACGGTGCTCTCTCCCCCAGGAATTATGAGGCCTTGGATTCCTTCTAAGTGCTCAGGCTTCTTTATCCAAAGCACTTCTCCCTCTATGCCCAAAGATTTGAGAGCTAACTTGGTAGCTTGAACGTGTTCTTCTATTGCTCCTTGTAAAGCCAGTACCCCGATTTTCACACTGGAATTACTCATGTTTCTGCTCCTCTATCCTGCATTCTTAGCTCCAAGGTTTGAATGTCCAGTCCAGCCATGGATTTTCTTTCATCTATGATTTTTTGGGCTTCTGCCACTATTTGGGGGTCGTCCCAGTAGGTGCACGCGGTAACAATGGCTTTAGCTCTTTCCAAGGGATCCTCGGACTTGAATATTCCTGAACCCACAAATATTCCATCGCATCCCAGAGACATCATGAGGGCTGCGTCTGCGGGGGTCGCTATTCCTCCAGCGGCGAAGTTCACCACGGGAAGCCTTCCCAGTCGTGCGGTTTCTAAAAGCAAGTCAAAGGAGGCTTTAAGGCTTCTCGCTAGTTTCATTAGTTCCTGGTAGTCCTCGTTTTCTAGGAGTATTTTGGCTTGTCTTATTTCACTATTCATTATTCTCATGTGTTTCACTGCTTCCGCCACGTTGCCAGTTCCAGCTTCGCCTTTGGTTCTAATCATAGAGGCTCCTTCTTCAATCCTTCGAAGGGCTCCTCCTAAGTCTCTTGTGCCGTTGACGAATGGTACCGTGAAGTCCCATTTCCATATGTGTCTCTCCTCATCTGCAGGGGTTAGCACTTCGGATTCATCTATGGCGTCTACGCCTATGGCCTCCAGTACTCTGGCTTCGTAGGTGTGTCCTATTCGGCATTTAGCCATAACGGGTATTGTGATGTGGTCCATTATTTCTTCTATTACTTTTAGGCTTGCAGTGCGTGCTACTCCTCCTGCTTTTCGCACATCGTATGGAAGTTTGTCCAGTGCCATAACTGCTACTGCTCCTGCGTCTTCAGCTATTTGGGCCTGCTCCACACTTGTTACATCCATTATGACGCCGTGTTTCTGCATTTGCATGAAGCCGCGTTTCACTCTAACGGTCCCTCTTACCCATTCCAGTTTGGTATCCTCCACAGTTTTCACCTCTAATGCTTCTAAACCCAAAACATTCAAAAACTATTAGGAATAAATCGTGTATCAGAATTACATTGATAAAGATAAACATTTCTCCCTACAATAGATAAGAAATCATTAAGGCATCCAAATAATTATTTAATTTGAGGGTCTTGGATGTGATGCTTAATGATTGACATATATGGTGTTCTGGGAGAAATGTCCTCTGCCAAGTATTCTGATGTGCGTTTAGTGAGGCAAGAGGTTATTGAAGTCGCCTTTAGGGGAGACTCCGCTGATATTTTTAAAAACAAGTCTGAGAGGGTGGCGTGTAGAGCGGTTTCAAAAGGTTACGGTGTGGCAAGCGCCAACCTTCAGGATGCAAGTAGCCTCAAAGAATTGGCAAGGCTCGCGCTAAAACAGGCGGAGATGTGCGATGCGAAAATTGAGCTTCTCCCACTTAAAGCGGAAAAAGGTGAGAAAATCTTCCCGGTGAAAAAAGAATTTGAAGTGGATAAAGTTATAGAATTTTTGAAAAACATTAGTGGTGAGATTAAATATTCTCTGGGAAACTTTTACTCCCGAGCCGAAATAGTTGCCTCATATAGTTTCACTGATTATCATTTTGTTAGCTCTGAGGGAGCCGACATTGTTGAGAGGTTCCCCCTAGTTGACATTTTTCTCTACGCGGTGGCGAGGGGTTTGTCTGAGGGATTTGCCAGTAAAAGTATTGGGGGAAGAGGAGGATTTGAAATAGTTGAAGCCCCCAATTGGTATGAGATAGTTGAAGATTTAACTACTAGGGCAGTTGAATCCACGCAGGCAGGCGTCCTATCTAGGGGTGCAGCTACCAAATTTAATGTAGTTTTGGATAATGAGGGGGCTGGTGCTCTGGCTCATGAGATAGCCCACATGTTGGAGGCAGACATCTATCAGGAAAAAAATTTCCATAAATTGGACTTAAGTGAACCTCTAGGTCTTGTTGACAATCCCTCTCTGGAGAATGGTTATGGGTCCTTCAACTGGGACGATGAGGGGGTGAGGGGAAGACCCAAAATTCTGCTCAGCGAAAGAGGATTACAGCTACTTCACACACGATTAACTGCCAAAGAAGGAGATGAACCTGGAAACGCACATGGAATATTTCATATGCCCCGCCCCTTGATGAGCAATGTGTACATCCAGCCTAGAGACTGGAGGGTTGAAGAAATTTTTGAAGAGACCCGGTTCGGAATATACACCAGAGGAATAGTGAGGGCAGAGTCGACTGTTTCCGGTGGGCGAATCGAAATATCCCCCGAAATGGGATACCTTGTGGAGAGGGGAGTGGCAAAACAGCCAATCAAAAATCTAAGAATAACTGAAGAAATCAAAAAAATAATATCGAGTATAGATGCCGTGGGGAAGGACGTCCGATTGAGACCAAACATTGAGAAGGGCTTCCCAATCTCCGAGGGAGGTCCCCACATAAGAATCTTAAACATTCACTGCATATAGTTTTTCCAGTACTCATTTTTTGTGGAGCAGATCTTCTTCGAAGTTCTTGTGGAACACCTCCGGCAAATCCTTGTAAGTTATTCCACGCTTCATATATTTTGAGAGGTTCACTGAATTATATGTGTTCCAGAAAAGTATGGGAGTATCTTTCAAATCATGTTTCTTGGTGTAATCTATTAGGCCAGCCAAAGTTTTTCCAGTATATGTAGTTTCCAGTTGAATGCCCTCATACTTCTTCATAAGTTCAATCGCCGCCAATCCCTCTTGGGTTACCGCACCATACTCCGCCCCAGCATAGTCGTCAAGAACAGTCACACCCTTGAAGTCCGGTTCAGGAACACCCCCAAGATGTTCCTTAATAAGCGCGTAGGACTCCTTGGCATAGGTAGCAACCAAGTCCGCGTTGGCGAATTCCTTAGCAGTCACCCGAACTCCCATCACCTTGGAACGCAGCCCACAAAGCCTAATTCCCAACTCTAAACCAGCCTGCGTCCCCAAGCTGCCCGCAGCCACAAAAATTAGCTCCGGCTCCGGCATCAAACCCTCATCCACCTGCTTCTTAAGCTCCAACGCTGCCTCCACATATCCCAATATTCCTAGTGGGGATGTCCCTCCTGGCCCAATATTGTAAATTTTGTCCTGATCAGGCAACTTACTGTAATCAAATTCGTTTAAGTGAATAAGTTGTGCACCCAGCGACTTGAACAATAGAAGCTGCCTCTGAACATGAGCAGTAATCGGCTGATCCCACAAAACCAGAATAGTCTCCAAACCATACTTCTTAGCAAAAAGCAGCGTAGCCAAACAGTGATTAGAACCCGTCCCACCATAAGTAATAACCTTGCTCTTCTTCTGCTGAAGTGCCTCCGCAAGCACAAATTCCAGCTTACGCGGCTTGTTACCCCCATAAATATCAGTAGTCATGTCATCTCTCTTAACCCATAATTCATTCAAACCCAACATTTCACCCAACTTTTCACATTTCTGCACCGGAGTCACCCGGGTTAAAGGCATCCACGGAATATGCTTCTTCAACTTGGGGAATTCTTGGAATAATAATGGTTCCTTCCTAATATTGCTCATAATGATCATCTCAAATTTGTATAGTCTCTTTAATTATGTGTTTCAATTTATATTAATATTTTTCAACCGCTAACCAAGATGAGTGTTTAGCTCTTGGGAGCCGACCTAGTGTTATATGCCTCCTTTCCCTGAAAGGAGGGCTACTTTATTTTCTTTTCCGGGGAGGGAGACATTCGTCAGAAAAGTCTAAATAAGCCTTCCTTCGAGGTTTAGAGCCCCAATACCCATTATTCGGTCATAACAGCTAAACACATACAAAAGAACTAATTTCAGCTGAATAGTAGATTAAAGCAAAGAGACACTCAATTTTTAACTAAAATTTTAGTTTGTTAGTAGAAGATGCAAAAATCAGTTTACAAAATTATTCTCGAAACGATAACAAATAATTCTAAAATTAACTACACTTTTTTGTTTTTCATGATTATTTTGTGTGCTTTTCTTAGTGTTTTTCTCGAGTTTTCAAAGCTCAATTTTTTTAACGCTTCTTGATAGTTTACCCACTCATAAGCTACATGTTCATACGATATTTTGACTTGTTTGGTTTGGGTTTGGGCTAGGTGAAAGATGACTTCTTTGTATACAGTTTTTCCGCTTCTCCTATAGAAGTAGCTGATCTTGTTTTCGAAGCCATCTTCGAATTTCAGGTCTTGGATTCCGGTTTCTTCGGCGGTTTCTCTTATCATGGTGTCTCTTACTTTTTCGTTTTTCTCGAGGTTTCCTTTGACGAAGTCCCAGTGTCCTCTTTCATGCTGCAGAATGAGGTATTGGGGTTCCCCATTTTCCATTCTGTAGATCACTACACCGGCGGAGAATTCTCTAGGCAACTCTCATCAGTCCGTCTATTTTTTTATAGGTGGAAAAGACTTTAATTGACATTCACATAGTGGTTTTTATTTTTTATAGATTTTGATGTCTAAAAGTTATTAGTTTTACATTTTTTGGGGATTAAAATCATTCATCATAAAGTTTGGGGCTTGATTGATGTTATACTAGCTTAATGCGTCTTGTAGGTAGCTTGATTATTGTTTTTATGAGATTCTAAAGTATTTTTGGGATGTTACCGAAAGAATTTTATTTTGATTCTAGGTTTCTTATTTTAAAATTAGTGTTTTTGTTTTGTAATACTGTTTAGGGAGTTAATGGTAATGTCTGAGGATCCGTTTCTGAAATTGCGTGAATTTTTGGATCAATTACCTTTGGGGTTTCCTAAAACCTCCTCAGGTGTTGAGATCAAAATATTAAGAAGACTTTTCACCGAGGAGGAGGCAAAAATAGCGGTGCTATTAACTCCGCTTCCAGAAGAGGCTTCCCAAATCGCGAAGAGGGCTGGTCTAGATGAAAAATGGCTGGAAGATAAGCTGGAAGCCATGTCGAAAAAGGGACTCATTTTCAGGGCTAGGCGTGAGGGTAAAACATTTTATAATACAGCACCTTTCATGATAGGGTTGTATGAGTACTCGGTTAAAAAGATGGATAAGGAGCTTGCGAAACTCTTCAAAGAATATTATGATACAGCTTACCTTGATGAATTGGGAGCAAGCAACATTCCGGGATTTAAAGTGCTTCCCGTGGAGGAAACTATTCAGGTTGACACCGTGCTCTACCCCTATCACAAACTCAAGGAGAGTATCAAACAGGCCCGAAAAATCGCAGTTACCGAGTGCATCTGCCGCAAAGAAGCCAGACTAACCGGTGAGGGGTGCAACTACCCCCTTGAAACCTGCCTCAGTTTTGGAGCCGCAGCAGAATACTACATAGAAAACGGTATGGGACGCGAAATAACTCCCGAGGAGGCCATAAAAATTATTGAAGAGGCAGACAAGGCGGGCCTAGTCCACGCCGGAGTGAACTCCAAACACCTATCCAATATCTGCAACTGTTGTCCCTGCTGCTGTGCGTCTATGAAGGGAATAACAAAAAAGGGTTACGATAAGCGCAAATATCTAAACGCACTATTCGAATCTCAAGTTGATCTAGAGAAATGTGTTGGTTGCGGAACATGTATTGACCGGTGTCCGGTGGGGGCAATAACTCTAGAGGATATCGCAACTGTGAATAGGGATAAGTGCCTGGGATGCGGATTGTGCGCCACCGCTTGTCCCGAGGAAGCCATAACTCTAAAACTGAGGGAAGACCGTGAGGAGCCCTTCAACAGAGTATTTGAAATGGGCCTGGCAATCCTCGAGGCTAAAAAGAAAACTTCTAAATAACCATTTTAAGCGGTTATAGCCACATTTTTTATTTACTTATTTTGGGCCTGTACATTTAGAAGTTTAGGGATGGTTTGGGCGGCTGGCCTTTTTGTGGGTCTCCGCTTTTGCCCAAAAGAAGGATCCTTTTGAGAAGAAAAGGGGAATAATAATTACATCTGGAGAACGGCGCAAAAAGCCAAAACTAATATCCGTAAAACAAATTGCACTAGAAATTTTCCTACATACCTTTTTATTCAAAATTTGGGGAAAAAGGTAAATAGTTATTTTCGATTTTGTTTTCAGGCTTCCATTTATTTGAATTGGTTAGAGGTGGTTTGTGTTGGAAAAGTATCCTTGGTTTAACGAGAGGCAAAAAAGGCTCGTTGATGAAGTTAACGAATTTGTGGACGAAATAACTCCCAGAGCCTACGAAGCTGCTATTAAACAGGAGCATCCCCGGGACCTAATTAAGATGGTTGCAGAGAAGGGTTGGTTTGGGGCGCTTGTACCAGAAGAATATGGTGGAATGGGAAAGGAAGTTGGGGTAACAGGGTGCCAGATTATTTGTGAGGGGCTGACTCGAGCTAGTACCCTAGGTGGTGTATACAGTGCCACTTCTTTCGGCGGTGTGGAGCAAATATGCATGTTTGGCACAGAGGAACAGAAGGAGAGGTGGCTACCCAAAATTGCCAGAGGGGAGCTACTGGGAGCCATAACTCTCACCGAACCATTTGTAGGCTCAGACGCTGCAGGTATTAGAACCACGGCTACCCGCGATGGCGACTATTATATATTGAATGGCAAAAAAAGGTTCATTTCAAACTCGGGAGTAGCAGACATTTACATGGTGTATGCGAAAACCAGCGAAGACCCCAAAGACAGAGCAGCATATAAGCATCTGTCGGCCTTCATAGTTGAGAAGGGCACCCCGGGCTTCACTGTTGAAAAAATAAATGATTTAGCAGTATTCAGAGGCATACGAAACGGAATTTTGGATTTCGACAATGCTCGGGTTCCAGCATCTAACATGTTGCTGGGGGAAGGAAACGGCTGGGGAGTTATGACTGCGGGTTTAAACTTTGAGAGACTAACAGTGGCAACCCAAATAATCGCGGGTATTAGGGAAGCCCTAAGATATGCGCTATACTTTGCAACCAAGAGGGTGCAGTTCAACCAGCGCACCATAGATTTCGAATCCAACCAGTACAAACTGGCGGACATCATAATAAGGCTGAAAACAGCTAGACTCCTCACCTATTACGCTGCGTGGATGATGGACCAAGGATTAAACCCAGTTGTTGAAGCTAACGCAGCAAAAATATATGCCACAGAAGCCTGCAGGGAAGCGGCGCTAGACGCACTCCAAATCATCGGAGGAGACGGCTTCACAAAGTTCTATCCAGTAGAGCAGATACTGCTAGATGCTAAAATATTAGAAATTGGTGCTGGCACCAACGAAGTTCTCAGAAGACTATTAACTGCCCAAGCAAGAAGAATTATGGCTGATGAGCTTAAAGCTCCCCGAAGGCGGATACACAAAGAATTGAAGGTCCCGATACCCTATTATAAGCCCTCACCAGAATTTGCTCCAAAAAAGGTTCCCAAAGATTTGCAGGGTATGGAGGAAGCTATTCTTGAGGCTCTCGCAGCAGACTACTTCGTTAACCCCGGTCTCCACATGAAGAGGGAAGAATTAATCGAAGACACTGGACTTGATGAAGAACAGCTTGACGAGGCTTTAGTGTCACTTGAGGAAAAGAAGCTGGTTGACCTCTACAGGACAAGGCAGGGCGTAATTATACTTGCAAAAGCCACGTATGAAGGACTCAAGAAAGCAAAACCTAAAGAGTATTACCAGTGGTACCCACCTTGGAGCAAGGAGGACGAAAGATTCTAAGATCGTTGTCCGAAACTTATCCCTCTTGGAGCATTCTTCCAGATGGTGTTCGGTTCCTGCCTCATAGAGGAGCACTTGCCTCCTTTAGAGGCGTGAACCTCTCCGCTCTGGCAGGCGTTTTTTCCCTTACGCCCAGCTGGCGGCGACGGGAAGCGTGGCTTCAACGCAAGTTGCGGGTTTGAGCCTGTTCTGGTAGCTAGGTCTCGTTCAGGCCTTTTTTTGGCCGGGTGGGCTGGCTTGGAAATTTTTACTTCTTTCAAAATTTTTAATTAATATTCCGAAAAGTTGCAAAAAATTCAGCAAAACGTAAAAAATTGAAAAATAGGAAATATGAGAAAGTTAAAATAAAAAGTGTTAAGAAAGAGGGTGTGCAACTTATTCTAGAGCTGTTTCTTTATTTCTCGAGTGATGTAATTTGTGTACCACAGAGCTTCTTCTAGGGTATCTAGTACCTTGTTCTTTTCTTGGACCAGTTTTGTGGTTAATAACTTGTATCTCTCAGAATCTGGGCTCAAATCCGCATATTCCAGTAGGGGTAGTAGTACGGGTATCGGTTTGTTTACATAGGTGGCTCCATAAGGGTCTCTTTCATATCTGCCGATGTAAGTGTAGTTTATGGGTATCAGTATTCTGCTGAGCTTCATAATGGTTTGGTTGATCTCTTTGAGTAGTTCTTTCCCCTCCTTTGAGGGCTGGCTTTGATACTTGTTCCAGAACTTTTGTATGGCTTCGTCCAGCTCCTTGGTTCTTTTTTCCAGTTCTTCAGCTGTTTTGATTAAGGGTTTTAAATCCATTCTTCCCCGGGCTTCCTCATTTAATTTTATGAGCCTGTTTTTAAGAACACCTGCAAGCGAGAAGAACTCAAAGGGAATAATTGGTGTGTTTATGAGTCTCAAAAGAAATATGGAGTCCGCCTTCATAACCTTCTCCAACATTTTGGGATCCACCTTGTCAAGGGTGTCTTCAACGCTCTGGTACCACCATCCCAGCACCGCCATGTGTTCCTTGGTTAGGGTTTCCACATCAAACATTGTTCGAGCATCAACCACTGGAATGCCAAGCCCAAAGAATGAACCATTATCCGCCACCTTACTGGGACGTAAACCAACATCGAAACCAATGCTCCTTGCAAACTCCCTTGTATCCATTATCTGTTTAACCTCATCCTTCCCCAAAGTGTCCTCAATGACCTTCATGAGGAATCTTTCAACTTCCTCGTGGTATAGCGGGAAATACAGCTTGCTTCCAACCATTCCCGTGGAGTCACAGTTAAGGTAGGCTACACAGTTTTTGTTCAAGTCTGACCAGAAGTTATCCGTATACCAAGTGGAGCCCTCCATAATGCCGGTTTCGTGAGCCGCCCAGAATCCAAACTTTATGGAACGCTTTAGTCTGTCTCTATACTTCTGGAAGATTCGAGCCATCTCCATCATGCAAACTATTCCCGTCCCATTATCCGTTACTCCTCCACCCCACGCATCCATATGTCCCCCCATCATAACAAACTTCTCCGGCTCCTCAGTACCCTTAATGGTTGCAACCGGCATAGGAATTTTTATCCACTCCCGAGTCGCTTCAACCCTCAACCACACTCTCACCTTTCCCTTGCTCAGGAGCTCTTTTAGCCACTCTCCACTCTTGCGGCTGATGGCGAGGCCAGGGATGGTGGGCATCAGTCCTATCGTGTCGGGTGTAGGGTTACCCCACACGGGCTTCATGGTTCCCATAGGCAGGACATCATGTTCTAGGGAGCCCCAGTTCATCTGGATTTGGGCTTTAACCCCGTGGTCCTGAGCTATCTTATACTTGTATGGTCGGGGCGGGTCATAGGAGATTTCTGCTAAAGCTATTTTGCCCTCTGCGTCCACCTTTTCATAGTCTTTTTCTCCCCCTGCTCCTACATAAACCAGTTCTCCGCTTATTCCTGAAGCTGTTGTGGAGGCACTGTGGGCATAGGCAACCGCATCTATAGACCGTGGAGGACCAGGAGATAAAACCTTCAACTCTGCATATACCGGGAAGCTTAGGAAGGCTTCAAACTCGTATATGTCAACGTGAACTCCATAGTTTTCAAGGGTGCTTTTAATCCATTCTGCAGTTTTTCTATCCTCTGGGCTTCCTGCTAAGCGCTGGGGCGCCTCTTCCGCAAGCCACTTCAGATTCTTCATAATTTCTTTAACAGATATTTCACTCATTATTTCCTTCTCAAGCTTCGGGTTTACCTCATACAAAAAATAACCTCCTTCCGCTGTAAAATCTGTTTAATTGAATTTGAGCCATCTTAAATTTAAATTTTGGTGGGTATTTCACTCAAAAAATTGGTCTGGCAGAATCCCTTAACCCTTTAAAAATACACTTTGTAGGAGCATTTCTTTCACTTATCTGGGATCCATAAACAAAGCGGAAATAGTCTTTTCTTCAGTGTTTGTAGGTTCCTCGTCCTCCACTTTGACTAAAAATGGTTAAATGCGTAGCAAAAGTTTTTATATGACCTAAAATAATAAATGGAAATGGCATATTATAACAGAATATTAACTTTATATCAGTTATTATTTAAGAATTACTTTAATGTGATAATTGGTTAAACTGAAAATTGCTGCTTAAGGAGCATCACAATAAAGTTGCGACCACTAAAAAATAGAATAAATGTTGAATGCAGCTAAGCACCCCAAACCATTAAGAACAAATAGGGGAGATGTGGTAATGAGAGAAGTTTTTCTGAGTAGTTTAAGGAAACTCTTGAACGACATAGAGTGTGGAGAGTTAACAGATATAAACGAGTATCTTAGTGATTGCTGGAAGGAGTTGAGTCTAAGAGAAAAAGATAGCTCCATAAGTAGGGAAGTCATCTCTAAAAATAGAGAAATATTAGAGAAATTGACTCAAACCCTCCAAGAACACAAAGAGAGGCCTCTCAGTGAAGAAAAACTACACCTAGTAAAATCAATTATTTACGGAGAACCAGCAAAACTGCAATATGTCGAAAAGCCCCCGAACCTTAGTGAAATTTCAGACTTAAATGACTTATTAAAGGAAATAGAAAGAAAAATGAAAAAACGCGGCAAACCATAAAAATAGTAAACGCTATTCCCAGCTTATGGCTCTGTTGAAAAAGTTTTATTTTTTCAATTTTCTTACCATTTTAACGAATTTTTTGCAATTTTACATTGTTAATTTAAAAAATTTTCAAAAAACAATCAATTTTTTGAAAAAATTAAAATTATTCAACAGAGCCCTTATTTGAGTGTTGGGACACTTTGCTTCCTGCTGTATTTCACTCTTTTCCCCTATGGAGAGGTTCTAAGGTGCAAGGGTTGGGAGATTATCCACAATGTTCTTATTTTCAACTTTAAACGTTTATCCTGCAAGTCTCTTAAATCTTTTATTGGTAGGGAATTTAGCTTATGGTTGATATGTCCGCGGAGAGGCGTCCTAATAGGTTGATTTTTCAGAAAAGCCCTTATCTTTTGCAGCATGCTTATAATCCTGTGGATTGGTATCCTTGGGGCGAGGAGGCTTTTGAAAAGGCAAGAAGGGAAGATAAACCCATTTTTCTGTCCATCGGTTACTCTACCTGTCACTGGTGTCACGTAATGGAAAAGGAATCCTTCGAAGACCCCGAAGTAGCCAGACTGATGAATGAAACATTTGTTTCCATTAAGGTGGATAGGGAGGAGAGGCCGGACCTAGACAATGTTTACATGATGGTTTGCCAAATGATGACTGGCTCAGGTGGCTGGCCTCTAACCATAATTATGACGCCCAGCGGGAAACCATTCTTTGCAGGCACCTATATTCCTAAGGAGAATAGGTTTGGTCTAACTGGGATGAAAAGCCTAATACCAAGGATTAAGGAGTTTTGGGAGAAACGTAGGGAAGAGGTGGAGAATTCAGCTGAGCGGATAGTAGCTTCAATCAAGTCCGCTTCAAGGGAGACTCCAGGTGAAGATTTGGGCGAAGAAATTCTTCACAGAAGCTATGAAAATCTTTACGATATCTTTGATGAGCGAAATGGAGGCTTTGGGTACGGTCGCAAGTTTCCCACACCCCACAATCTCTATTTTCTGCTCCGCTACTGGAAGCGCTCCGGTGACAATTGGCCCCTAAAGATGGTGGAAAAAACTCTTCAGGCTATGCGTCTGGGCGGCGTATATGACCATGTAGGTTTCGGCTTCCACCGATACTCAGTGGATAACAAGTGGCTGGTTCCACATTTTGAAAAAATGCTGTATGATCAAGCGTTGCTGGTGTTGGCTTTCATTGAAGCCTATCAAGTCACTGGAAAATTAGTTTATTCCCAAACAGTTCAGGAAGTGCTGACCTATGTTTTGCGAGACATGGTTTCTCCTGAGGGAGGATTTTACTCCGCTGAGGATGCTGACAGTGAGGGTGAGGAAGGAAAGTTTTACCTTTGGAGAGAGGAGGAAATCAGACAAATACTCTCAAGGAAAGAAGCGGAAGCCGTAATAAAAATCTACAACATTAGCAAGGAGGGTAACTTTGAGGAGGAAGCGTCAAGGAGAAAGACTGGAAAAAACATATTACACCTCAAAAAGCCGCTTCCCGAAATAATTTCGGAGCTTCGAATGCCGCTGGAAGAAACCTTAAAACTCTTAGAGAATGCAAGGCAGAAGCTCTTTTTGGAAAGGGAGAAAAGGGTACACCCCCACAAAGATGATAAAATTTTAACCGATTGGAACGGTTTAATGATTGCGGCTCTGGCCAAGGCAGCCCAAGTTCTAGAAAAGCCGGAATACTTGGACGCTGCTAAAAGGGCGGCTGATTTCATACTTGAAAAAATGCACAACGCAGAGGGGCGGCTTTATCATCGTTACCGTGAGGGTGAAGCCGCTATACTTGGCTTTTTGGATGACTATGCCTTCCTCATTTATGGCCTAATTGAACTTTATGAGGCAAACTTTGAAGTGAAGTATTTGCGGGAAGCCATCAATCTATCTGGGGAAATGATTGAACTTTTCTGGGACGCTGTGAGTGGAGGCTTCTACTTCACTGCAAGTGATGCAGAAAATGTTCTTATCCGAAAGAAGGAAATATATGATGGCGCTTACCCCTCCGGAAACTCTGTGGCAATGCTGGACCTTCTTCTCCTCAGTCGCTTGACGGCAAACCCAGAATATGAAGAGAAGGCTGCGCAATTAGTGCGTGCCTTCTCTAGTACCGTCTCCAGAAACCCTATGGGACACACACAATTTATGGTGGGACTGGATTTTGCTTTAGGGCCTTCCTATGAGGTGGTCATTGTGGGTAACACTCAGGCTGATGATACTAAGGCCATGCTGAGAGCCCTTAGAGGGAAATTTGTTCCCAACAAGGTGGTGCTTTTTGTCCCCAGCGATGAGAGATCTCCTGAAATCACCAATATTGCTGAGTTCACTAAAAACCAGGAGAGCATTGGGGGCAAAGCTACAGCCTACGTGTGCCAAAATCTTGCCTGCAAGTTCCCAACCACAGATGTTGGAAAAATGCTGGAGCTTCTAAAAGCATAAAAAAGGGGAGTAAAGGGGGGCTTAGCGCTTCCCATATTTTGGGCTTCTTTTCTCCATAAAGGCCATTAGGGCTTCAAAAACGTCTTTAGTACTCATACAAACTACTTGGTTCCGGTTTTCAAGATATAGGGCTGCTTCAAGGCTTGGAGCATCTATATTCATGTTTATCGCTTCCTTGGTTAAGCGCAGTCCGAGGGGTGTTTTTTTGAGCATTTCTCGCGCTAGTTCCAAGGTGGCTTCCATCAACTTGTCGTCGGGAACCACTCTGGAGACGAACCCTATTCTCTCAGCTTCCCGTGCATCTACGAATCTTCCAGTGTATAGTATTTCTGCGGCTCGTGATAATCCGATTAGTCTGGGTAGAAAATAGCTACTTCCAACGTCAGTTCCGGACATGCCAATGTTTATGAAGGCGTTGTTGAATCTTGCACTTTCACCCGCTATCCTAATATCTGCAGCCATAGCTAGGGCGAAGCCTCCTCCAGTTGCGGGTCCCCTCACTGCGGCAATTACTGGTTGATTAATTCTTCTCAGCTGAAGTATGACATCCGCAATTCTTCTCTGGCCATACATCTTCCTCTTGGCTTCGTCCCCCACATTCAAATACTTCAGCTTTGAATATTTTTCTGGAAGCTTATCTAAGGACTCAAATAGGGAAGCTTCCTTAAGATCCGTTCCGGAACAGAACGCTCGTCCTTCCCCAGTAATTATTAGCACTCGACAATCCATATTCCACTCTAACTCGCCCAATAAGTCGTGGAGTTCCTCAATCATCTCAAAATTAAGCGCATTGAGCCTCTCCGGCCTATTCAGGGTTAATATACCTATACCTTCCTCCAATTCCTGATACCTAATAGTCTTATAATCCACCATTTAGAAACCTCCAAAACAAATTTGTTTAATCCAATTCAATTAAACATTTATAAAAATGTGGGCACGCCTAAATAAAAAAGAGTAAAAACACAAAAATTGTTAAACATTTCAGAAAAAAGACAAAAGCCTTCAAAACTTCGTTAAAGAAAAATGTGAAATGGGAGTCATTTTTAAGCCTTGAATTTTTCCCTCATGATTTTTTCCAACTCTTGTGCTTGTACCTGTTGCCTCTTTTTCATTGCTTGTTTTACTTTTTGTATTGCCATTTCTTTTGCCACTTCTGTGGGAACCCTTTTCTCCTTAAGGGCCTTGGACAATACCTTTCCCACGGAAGCCGTTATCTTCTCCTCTACCAGTTTGAAGGCTTGCTCTTCAGTAGCACTCATGCGGTCCAAAGTAGCAGCAATGACGCCTCCCGAGTTCGAGATGAAGTCTGGAATAACAACTATCCCCTTCTCCAAAAGGATTTTCTCAGCCTCATCAGTAACTGGAATGTTAGCTCCAGAACTAATTAGCTTAGCCTTAATTTTACCCGCGTTTTTCTTGTTTATCACGTAGGGTCTAGCACCAGGAACCAGTATGTCTACAGGCAGTGTAAACAGCTCCTCCCTTTTAATCGGCTTGGCGTCCTTGTACTCTAAAACCACCTTATCTCCGTACTTCTTTCGCATTGTTAACATTTTCTCTACATCTAAGCCGTTAGGGTTGTATATTGCGCCCTCAATTGTGGATAATGCTACCACTTTGGCTCCCGAACGAGCCATATAGCGTGCCACTCCTCCTCCAACCTTGCCGAAGCCCTCTATAGCTACAGTCGCATCCTTCATAGAGAGTTTTATTTGTTCGCTGGCGACCTTGGCAGCTACGACCACCCCATATCCCGTCAGGTGATCTTCCAGAGGCATGCCTTCCTTTTCTTTGAGGGTCAAACCGCTGGGAGCCATTTCACTCATACCTGCATACTTGTATATTTTGCCTACATCCTCATCTGAGGTGCCCATATCCGCACCAGGAATATACATGAGTTGTTTCAAAAATGGGGCGATTTGTCTACCATAGGCGGCAAGTATCTTTTCTCTTTTAGGATCAGCAGGGTCAGCGAATATTCCTGATTTAGCGCCACCCACAGGCATATCCAGAGCTGCAAACTTGTAGGTCATGGCTCTGGCTAGGTGGAAGATTTCCTCAGTAGTTATGTCAGGAAGCATTCTGATACCGCCGGCAGCAACTCCGAAAGCAGCAGTATCAATTACTATTACACCTCTCATACCAGAGCCGGGATCATACATTTGGAGTATGTATTCTGGGCCGATATCGTCCTTCAATTTATCGATAATATCAACTGACAACTTCATACCTCCAAAGGAGCTAATTTGGTTTCATATCTAGTCATTTAAAGATAAAACTGTTTCGATAAGTCTCCAACTTTAGGAACCCATAATTAAAGGATTAATTCGAAAAAACCTGATACAAAAAAGGAAGTGCGGAACACCCTTGAAAACATTCAATAAGGGTTAACTTCATCTGAATGAGAGTGTGAGTTGAAACCTTAAAGGAGCAACGCATCTAAGGTAGATGGGTGAGCCTTGGAAAAGTGGATCTCCATTTTTGTGTGTTCAGGTTTCTTGCAAGGGGAGGAAAATTGGGGTGATGAGCTTCGGTTTCTGCCAGCTGATCATTCGGTAAGAGTTCTTAATTAAAAATTGGACATAAGTAGTGGCTGATTGGAAAAGGGTTTTTGGAGACTTTTAAGTATGTTTGGGGATTGTGAAAAAATTGGTTGGGGTTTTAGGGTTACCTTCTGGGATATTTGGGTTCTCTCTTCTCGAAGAATGCGGTGATGCCTTCTTTGGGATCCGTGGTGCCCATGCATATTACTTGAGCCCTGTTTTCCATGGCGAGGGCGGTTTCTAGGTTGGGTGCGTTGAAGTTTATATTTATGGAGGATTTAGTTAGTCTTAGACCTAGGGGACTTTTTGCTACGAGAATTTTTGCCATTGCTATTGCTTCATCCATAAGTTTGTCATCTGGAACCACACGGGAAACGAGGCCTATTCTCTCTGCTTCTTGGGCTTCCACGAACCTTGCAGTGTAAATAATTTCCGCAGCTCGGGACCAGCCCACTAATCTTGGTAAAAAGTAGCTATTGCCTATGTCTACTCCTGAAAGTCCCAAGAGAAACACTGAATTTCTAAACCTGGCGCTCTCCCCTGCGATGCGTATATCTGCAGCTAGAGATAGGGCGAAAGCCATGCCTACCGCGGGACCCTTTATGGCGGCAATAATGGGTTGGGGGATTTGGCGCATTTTTAAAGCCAGCTGGGAGGTTCGCACCTGGGCATAGTATTGCCTTTTGGCCACTTCTGGAATATCCATGTACTTAATATGTTTGTAGTTCTCCATTATTTCGGGGGCGTAGATTCTTGCACATTCGTTGAGATCCGTTCCAGCACTGAACGCTCGCCCCTCACCGGTTAGAATTAGCACCCGCACATCCAAGTCCCACTCCAACTTGTCAAAAAGGTCGTGGAGCTCCTCAATCATCTGAATAGTGAAGGCATTCAGCTTATCCGGGCGATTTAGACTGACAATGGAGATTCCATCCTCCAATTCCTTATACTTTATTGTTTCATAATTCTCCACAACTACTACCTCCTTTGGAAAATCTGGGTTAAACTAATTATTCTCACTACTTCTCAGTTATAAATTTAGAGCCAGAGATTAAGCGTCTCAAAAAGCTGGAACCTAAAAATTTTCAGAGCGAATTGTTAAGTTTTTGATAGTGAGCATCTTTTATCCCCTCTTTAAAAACACTTATTCCTTCCCTCAATTCTAGAAAAACATTTCTTGGGCTCCTTTTTGGTCGAAAACTAAAATTGTCCAAAAAACACACATATGTGGCGGAAGTATACCATCCAAGACTTCCTATGAAAAAAGGGGAGAGGGGAAAAGTAGTTTTATTGTGTTCTCGTATTTTATGGTAGGTTGGGTAGTCCAGTTGGTTTTCTCTCGATTCCTTCAGCTTTAAAGTAGTCGTCTAGGGTTCTTTTCTTCACCATTTCTAGGTAGTCTAGGAGCTTTTTCTCCACACTTTTATCCAGTGGTTCTGGTTGGTGTTCCTTCAGTATTTTTTGCCATTTTTCCCTCGCAACGTCAATGATGCTTTTTGAGCCGCGTTTTTCCCATACTTCCCTCTTGCTCCTGTCTATTAGGAAAGGTATGTACTGTTCCTTCTGGAAGTTTTTGAGAGTGTGTTTGTGGCTTAAGTATGAGCCACCTGCACCCACCTCTTTTATTACATCTATGGCTAGGGTGTTTTCGTTTACTTCTATTCCTTCCAAGGATCTTCTAATCATTCCTATAAGTTCCTCGTCAATCATTATGAGCTCCATGTTTGTTGTTATGCTGGATTCGATGGTTCCAGCGCAGGTGATGTAGTTTATTCTGGCGGCAGCCGCCATGAAGAGAGTGAGAGCCTTTTCGAATCCCGCTTGGATGTCTACAAGCATCGACTCACTTGTTCCCGCCAGTGCCCTCGAGGGAAGGCGGTAGAACTTCGCAAGTTGAGCAGAGGCAGCATATATTAGTCCGGTTTCTATGGAGCCTAGGGCTATGTTTCCGGTGCGCATATCTGTTATTGTTGAGACGGTGCCATAGAGTACTGGTGTTCCCGGACTAACAAGCTCGCAGAGCACTAGGTTGCTGAGTATTTCGGCGTTTTGTTGGACTAGAAGGCCTGCGAGGGTTGAGGGGGCAGTGGCTCCCGCTTGGGCTTCGGGTGCAATTATCATGGGCTGTTTGTACCGGTTAAAAATCATCATTCCCCTCATAACAATGTCCGAAGTTTGCAGGGGACTAACGGGATTATAGAAGCCGATTATGCGGGGCTTCTTTATGAGCTCTTCCTCTCCTCCTGCAACCATGGAAACCATATTTATTACGTCTTGGGAAGCCATAACTCCATAGGGGCCTATTCCAAAACACTTTATCGTGTTTTTAGCCCAAGTCAATATTTCATAGGCGTGTAGTGTGGTGAGGGGGACGTCGTGGGCCCAAACGTCGGTGTGGGAAGTGTTAATGTATTTTAGAGCATCTATCAGTCGGTACTTGTTCTCCACGTCCTTAAGAGTGGTTTCCCTGACCCTTCCGGTTTCTGAATCAATAATTTTAACTGGGGTGGGCGAGAAGGTGAAGGTTAGTGTGTCGCCTCCCACTCTTAGCTTGAACTTTTCCTCACGGCCGTAGAGTATGAATTGACTGGGAGCCTTATTTAAAGCTTCTTTAACCATGTACTCTGGCATTTTCACCATGTGGCTTTCCTCATTTACTTCCGCTCCCGCCTTCTTCAGTATTTCTCGCGCCTCGCCTACATCTATTTTGACTCCCACATCCTCCAATATCTCCATGGAGGCATTGTGGATCTGTGTAATCTCATCACTACTTAAAACCTCTAATCTTGGAATCTTCAAATCCTCCTCCTCCTTATGTTACTCCTAGAAGCTCTTTGGCTAGTTTCACTGCCTCCACGGCGTCGGTGGCAAATCCGTCGGCTCCAATCTCCTCCGCCCACTTCTCGGTGACTATGGCTCCGCCAATAATGTATTTGACCTTGTCGCGGATTCCATATTTTTCAAGAGCCTTTGCCACATTAAGCTGTTCTTGCATGGTCATGGTGAGCATGGCGGAGGCTCCCACTATGTCTGCGTTTAGCTCCTTGGCTTTTTTGGCGAATTCTTCTGGTTGGACATCTTTGCCCAAGTCGTAAACTTCAAATCCATTTGCGAAGAGCATGGAGGCCACAATGTTTTTCCCTATGTCATGTATGTCTCCAAAAACTGTGCCAATAACCACCTTTCCTATGGGTTCTCGTGATTCGCCGCTTTTTTTGAGAGCAGGTTCCAAGACCTCTTTTATTGCGCCCTGAGCCGCGTCTCCAGCAGCTATTAGCTGAGGCAGAAAGAACTCGCCGCTCTCAAATTTATCTCCAAAATCTCTCAAAACATCGGTTAGCACATCTATAAGTTTCAGGGGACCAACACCCCTATCTAGGGAGTCTTTGAGGATTTTTGCCAGCTTTTCCTCTTCAAATTCCAGCAATGCTTCCTCAATATCCCTTCGGATCTTCTCCTCGGACAAAACATCACCTCAAAATACTCGCAATTACGGTACATTTTGACTACGACAAAGGGGTCACAGTTCATTTTCCTATTATCTTATGCTCTACGAGTTTTAAAATTATTCTCTTTTAAAGACGCGGAGCGGAATAATTCTCCGGGTTCCTTTTTCCTCCTCTAGGGAGGCGATTTTGCAAGTCCGCCTTTAAAATCTCCTTAAGAGAGGTTTCCGTTTAAAGTAAATATTAGAAAAAATGAACTAAAGCAATGCAAAAGGAATAAAAATAAGGTTGAGAATTTTTCTATCTGGTTCTTCCTTATTTCTTCGTGAGCCGTGGCTTGCAGCTGAGTGGCTTGTGTGAGGTGATTCTGAGTGGAATACCTGTACTGGAATAAAGACGTAGAGTTGTTTTCGAGAGAAGAAATTGAGAGGATACAATATAAGAGATTGAGGAGCATGGTCAAATACTGCTGCGACAATGTTCGCCTATATAATGAGAGGTTTAAGAAAGCGGGGCTAAATCCTGAGGATATAAAGTCCGTTAAGGATGTCACTAAGATCCCCTTCACTTTTAAGGATGATCTTAGAGAAAACTATCCCTTCAAAATGTTTGCAAAACCATTGGAGGAAATCGTTAGGTTACACGCCAGTTCGGGAACAAGCGGCTCCCCCACCGTTGTGGGGTACACTCGTAACGATATTGAGACTTGGACTGAACTTATGGCTCGCACTATCACCTGTCCTGGGGGTCATAGGGGCGACATTTTGCAGAACGCTTATGGTTATGGGCTTTTTACTGGAGGCTTAGGATTCCACTATGGCGGTGAGAGAATCGGCGCAGCAGTTATTCCCATCTCAGGCGGAAACACCAGTCTCCAGATTAAGCTGATGAAAGATTTCGGCTCAACTATTCTTACCTGCACTCCATCCTACTCCCTATACATCGCTGAGTATGCGAAGCAAGAAGGAGTTGACATCGAGAAGGAAATAAAACTGCGACTGGGAATTTTTGGTGCCGAACCCTCCTCGGAAACCCTGAGAAGTAAAATTGAGAACTCCCTAAACATTGATGCCTTCGACATATATGGGCTCTCAGAAATATATGGGCCAGGGGTTTCTGTTGAGTGTCCCGAGAAGAACGGGTTACACGTATGGGAGGACCAGATACTTCCAGAAGTTATAGATAAGGAAACAAGGGAGCCGGTTTCACCGGGAGAGAAGGGAATCCTGCTGTTCACTCCCCTCACCAAGGAGGGTGTACCCCTCTTGAGGTATATTACAAATGACATTGCTTCCCTGAACTATGAGAAGTGCAACTGTAACCGCAAAATGGTCAGGATGTCTAAGGTTACGGGAAGGGCGGACGACATGCTTATCGTCAGAGGCGTTAACGTTTATCCCTCGCAGATAGAGCATGTCCTAATGGGAATACCGGGTGTTGGTGAGAATTACCAGATAGTTGTTGACCGGGACATTCTCGACACTCTAACAGTAAGGGTTGAAGTTACCCAAGAAAAGTTTTCCGATAGAATTAAGGATTTGGAGAATTTTCAGAGAATGATTGAGGAAAGATTGTTTGAGGCGCTTCGGGTTAAGGTTAAAATTGAGCTAGTCGCCCCCGGCGAGATTCCCAGGTCTATGGGAAAGGCGAAGAGAGTTATAGACTTAAGGAAGGAAAACATTTAAAATATGGAGGAATGAAGTGATGGTTAAACAGATTTCGGTTTTTCTCCAGAACAGACCCGGCACTCTGGCAAACTTAACAAAAATACTCCTTGATAAAAAGATAAACATAAGGGCGCTTACCGTTGCAGACACTTCGGACTACGGAATCATTAGAATGATTGTAGACGACCCTGAAAAAACCCTAAAAGTGTTAAAAGAGAGTGAGTATCTGGTCTCAGAAACAGAAGTCGTAGCAGTGGAGGCACAGGATAAGCCAGGCGGCCTCTACGAGATAGCATCCACCCTAGGAGAAAAAAACGTGAACATAGAGTACCTCTACACCACACTAAAAGAGGGAAAAGCCATAATGATAATAAGGGTCTCAGACATTGAAGCAGCCACAGAAGCTCTAAAGGGCGCAGGATTCAAACTGGTAAGCGAAAAAGATCTCTACAAATAATATATAACTTTCCACCATATTGTCTAACTGGGAAGAAAAAACCTATATGGAATCGCTTAGCTAGGAGTGAAGAAGGCTGTTTAAGGTGGGTTTTGAGGCTTGTCAAAAATTGAAAGGGACTTGGAGGAGCTAAGCGAAATAGCTGTGAGGGAGGGGGCGTCCCGAGCTAAGGCCATAGATACAAGTTTAATTGTGGTGGACGAAAGAGTACAGCTGAAATGCAAGTATCCACCCTGCATCAATTATGGAAGAAACCTCATGTGTCCTCCCTATACCCCGTCCGCCAAAGAGTTCAAGGAGATCCTCCAAAAGTACAAGCACGCGATAATCTTTCAAATAGACAAAACCATAGACAGAGAAATACAAGACTACCTCAAAAACAAGGCCACAAACCTCCTAGACCTAACCAAAGACGAAAAATTCGCACAACTAATAATGAGTAAAGGTCTGGGAAATGAAGGGGCAGATGTCAACAGAATAATAACCGTCATAGAAAGAGAAGCGTTCAAAAGGGGATACCGCCTAACACTGGGACTCACAACCGGGCCCTGCAGACTCTGCAAAGAGTGCAACCCCCAAAACCCCTGCAAACACCCCTTCGAAGCGAGGCCATCAATGGAAGCCGTAGGAATAGATGTCTCAAAAACTGCGGAAAACGCGGGGTTCAAAATACAGTGGGGAACAAAAGAGTCAATGAACCTCACAGCCCTAGTACTAATCGATTAAAAATATTTAGTGTAAAAATCTCAAGCCCTTCTAATCCTATTTATAATAAAATTGCTTTGAGGACAATGGTTGGTGCAGTTGCTTTAAATCACCATTTGGATGAGTGGGAATCTATAATTCCTGTCCGAGAGGAAAAGAAGAGCGCCTTTGTGTACTATTTTTCTATCCCTGACGAGAAAGCTAGAGGAGGGGAGCGAATCGGCACACTTAGTTTTGTCGTGGACAGGGAGGAGAACGATGCACTTTACCTTTACGCTCCAATTCCCCTTGAACACTCAAAAAGAATTATACAGGATATAAGAAAATACATTTACAACCAACCCATTCCTCAATTTCTAAAGAATAGCATAGATAGCCTCTTTGTCAATCGAAGACTTAGGAAGAACTAGCAAAAAGTCAAAAAAGATCCAGAATTAAACCCGCCCTAAAACGTGAAAAGAAAATTTGGTAGCCTTGAACACATACTAATTTAAAAACCTCACCCAAAGCTACCCTTCGAAGGGAAACGTAACTGAATAAATCTATATCGCCAGTGGCTAGGGAAGTTCTAAAAACCAAACACATCCTCCGATTTTTTGATGCCTTCTTGTTTATGAGAAGCCTTTTATAGTAAGTGGACTAAAAATTCAAAAAGCAGACACTTTCATCTTTTGTATGTTGGTTATTTTAGTTTGTTTGGGGTTGTGTTTATGCGTGGTGTTGCCATTGTTGGTTGTGGTATGACGCGATTTGGGCAGCTTGAGGGTAAGTCTCTTACTGATCTTATGGTTGAGTCTAGTCTCAGGGCGATTTCTGACGCTAATGCTTCTGAGAGTGATTTTGACGCGGTTTATGTGGGCAACATGTTTTCTGGAGAGTTCAATAGGATGACGGGTATCGCGAGTGTGCTTGCAGATAGGCTCAATTTGCTACCCGCAGCCGCAGACAAAATAGAGAATGGCCCGGCGAGTGGTGGCTCCGCCATAAAAGAGGGCTTCCAAGCTATCGCGTCTGGCGTCTCTAACCTCGTTTTGGTTGTGGGTGTGGAGAAAATGACTTCCATTCCCAATCCCAAGGTTAGCTCCTCAGTTGCGACACTAACTCATCCCACTGCAGAGTACAAGTATGGAGTTACCCTACCTTCTCTGGGTGGGCTTCTTGCACAGTTGTATTTGAAAAAATATAGTGTTAAGAGAGAGGTGCTCTCATTGGTGGCGGTTAAAAATCACAAAAATGGGGCTCACAATCCCTACGCTCACTTCCAGAAGGAAATAACCCTAGAAAAGGCGTTAGCCTCACCAATCATTGCAGAACCACTACGTCTATTCGATGTCTGCCCTGTAAGTGATGGGGCGGCTTCCCTAGTTCTCTGCGCGGCGGATAAAGCCAAAGAGTACACTGATACCCCCGTATACATTAAGGGTTTTGGTCAAGCCACTGATATTCAGATGGTTGCTGAGCGGGAGGATCCAACTGTTTTGGGAGCTTTAAGGGAGGCCGCACAGAAGGCATATTCTATGGCTAAGCTCGAACCGCAGGACATAGATTTTGCAGAGTTACACGACGCCTTCACTATATTGGAGATTGTTCAATCCGAGGATGTGGGTTTCTTTAAGAAGGGTGAGGGAGCCAAAGCCGTTGAGGAGGGGAAAACTTGGCTTGATGGAGAACTGCCCATAAATCCTAGCGGGGGACTTAAGGCTAGGGGTCATCCTCTGGGCGCTACTGGCGTGGCTCAGGCGGTTGAAATAACATGGCAGCTGAGAGGGGAGGCTGGAAAACGCCAGGTTCCAGGATGCGAAACAGGGCTATCAGTTAATTTCGGCGGCTTCGGCAACAACATTGTAGTGCACATATTCCAAAGATGAATCTCTGTGTAACTGTGGCGGGCCAACTTTTTTCCGTTTTTTATCTGGTTTTTGTGAATAGTTTTGGTGCTACCATCTTCCTTATTTCTTCTATTATGAGGATGCTGCTGCTTACCAGAAACACTATGAGCCAATCATAAACGTTTAGGGGTGTGATTTCAAACAGCTGGTGGAAGAATGGTACATAAACTATGGAGAAGTTCAGAATCAGCGAGAAAAGGAATCCTACTGCGAAATACTTGTTTTTGAAGAGTCCTATCTTGAAAATGGAGTTCTCCCGAGACCTTATGTTCAAAGCATTGAAAAGCTGGAAGAAAATAATGGTTGCAAAGGCCATTGTTCTAGGCTCCTCATACCCCCTCCAGATGTATGACAATCCCAAGGAATGGAGGGAAAAGTAGTAGACACACATTGTTCCAATAATCATAATCACTGATAGATAGGCTATCTGGTAGATTACTCCTCGGTTTAAAATGTTCTCTTTTGGGGGTCTGGGAGGATCCTTAAGGACATCTCTGTACCGGGGTTCAACTGCTAGGGTTTTGTCGCAGATACCATCTGTAACTAGGTTAATCCACAGTATCTGCAAAGGAAGGAAGGGTATGGGCAGTCCTAGGAGCAGAGAGGAGAGTAGAATGAAGCCTCCCGCAATGCTGGTTGTTATTAGGTAAAGCACTACTCTCCTCAGATTGTTGAAGGAGGTCCGCCCTTCCTCTATTGCTGCCACTATTGATGCAAAGTTATCGTCGGCCAGGACCATGTTGGAGGTTTCCTTAGCAAGCTGTGTTCCCGTAATTCCCATGGCGATACCTATGTCCGCCTCCTTTAGTGCGGGGGCATCGTTTACTCCATCACCAGTCATAGCCACAATTTGTCCTTTTTTCTTGAGGGCTTTGACTATTCTGAGCTTGTGGCGGGGCTCGTTTCGGGCGTAGACCTTAACGGAATCCACAATTTTTTCAAACTCCTCCTCAGGAATGTTGTCCAGTTCTCTGCCCTCAAGTATCAGGTCTTTTTTAGTCATTATTCCTACTTCTTGGGCTATGGCTCGAGCTGTTTCCCGGTGGTCTCCAGTAATCATGACAACCTTTATCCCCGCAGTTTTACACTTTTCAATGGCTTCTATGACTTCTTTTCTGGGGGGATCCACCATTCCCACTAATCCCAGAAAAACTAGGTCTTTTCCGCAGTCCTCTCTGGCCAAACGGTACTTGCTCCCCACAACTCTATAGGAAAGCCCTAAGACCCTGTAACCTTTAGATGCGAATTCGTGGCTTACCTCCAACACCTGTTTTCGGAGCTCATCAGTTATGGGGATAACCTGATCCCTTATGTATATCTCGTTGCAGAGGTTAATTATGCGTTCAGGGGAGCCCTTAGCGTAAACATATTTTTCCTCGTCTGTAAAGTCGTGGACTGTAGCCATACAGGCCAGTTCAGACTCAAAGGGAATCTCATCCACCCTAGGGCTTTCTTTTTCTTCCTCCTCCTTGTTAACTCCTCCCTTGGCAGCTGCAACTACCAGTGCTCCCTCAGTGGGATCCCCCACTATGGAGTATCTGCCGTTTTCTGAGATAAGACGGGCATCATTACACAGAGCCATGGCTCTGAGGAACAGTTGGAGGTTGGGGTTCTCCTTTGGGTTTATAACCGCTCCATTTTTTCGGAATTCCCCTATTGGCGTGTAGCCCTCACCGGTTACTTCTATGACTTCACCATTCAAGTATATTACTCGTACTGTCATCTGGTTTTTGGTGAGTGTGCCCGTTTTATCTGTGCATATCACAGTGGCGGAGCCCAGAGTTTCCACCGCTTGCAGGTTCCGGATTATGGCGTTCCTCTTGGCCATTATTCTGACGCCGATGACTAGAACTATGGTTACCACAGCTATGAGTCCTTCGGGAATGAAGTGAATCACCGAGGCGAGAGCCAATAAAAGTATATCTGATGCAGGTATACCTCTCACAAATGCTAGAATCGCTTGGATGCTTGCGAATATGAAGGCGATTACTGCCAGATAAATTGCTAGGCGTGATATTTTCTTCTGGAGAGGTGTTTTTTCCTCGCCGGCTACTGAAATTTCTTTCGCAATCTTTCCCACTTCGGTGTTCATACCTGTGGCTACAACGATTCCCGAGCCTTTACCTCCGGTGATGACTGTTCCAGAGTAGACCATGTTTAAGCGGTCTACTAGGGGGGTGTCTTCGGGCAGCTCTCCAGTAACTTTTTCTTCAGAGCCGGCTTCGCCGGTAAGTATGGATTCTAGAGCCCTCAGTCTCACAGAGGTGATGAGACGTATGTCTGCGGGAACTTTATCTCCAGTATTGAGAATTACTAGGTCTCCGGGAACCAGTTCTTCTGTTTTGATTTCTCTCTCCTTTCCTTCTCGTACAACTATGGTTTTGGGTGCTGACAACTCTTTAAGGGCTTCTAGGGCTTTTTCGGAGTGGTACTCCTGAACAAACCCTAAAGTGGCGTTGAATAAAAGTATCACGATGATTATTATAGCGTCCAAGGTATCTCCAAGGATTATTGAGATTACAACGGCCAAAATGAGGATGTAATTTAGGGCGTTCCGAAACTGTTCCAAAAAAAGTTTCAGGGAAGAACGTCTTCTCACTTCTTGAACCTTGTTGGGGCCGTATAATTCCCATCTTCTGGAAGCCTCCTCCTTGGTAAGGCCTTTGGAGCTGGTTTCCAGAATTTTCATTACTTCCTCAATCGGCATACTGTGCCAGTTTTTAATCTCAATTATAATGGAATCCTCCTCTAAACCTTGAAGGTAACTTTACAGAACTTCTATATCACTCTGTATTAATATTTTATCCGCAGGAAAAGTGGGGAGGGGGCAATTTATAATTTTTCGATTTCACTCCCAAAAGAAGCATTTATATAGCTTCTTTTTCGATTTAGAACATTGAAGTGGGGGAGTAGAACCCAAAATTTCTAACTACCCTCTTAAAGTGGTGATGTAGAATCGTTCGATTTCGCCTCAAAAAGGGGGTGTTTATAGGGCTTCTTTCACGATTTGGAGCCTTATTAGGGAGATGGAATCGAATAAATCTGCATCACCCTCTTAAAGTAGACGAAATGCTTATGAATCAGTTATCTAAATGGTAATCGACTCATTAATAGTTGCCTTTCAGGGTGATGTAAAAATGCCAATATCACTTAAAGGTAAAGTAGCTATAGTTACTGGCGCTGGAAGAGGTTTAGGACGAGAAGAAGCCTTACTTCTAGCAAAACACGGGGCAAAAGTCATAGTGAACGATATGGGCGGAAGCCACGATGGAAAAGGCGAATTTCACGGCCCCGCCGACGATGTAGTAAACGAAATCAAGAAAATGGGAGGAGAAGCCGCCCCCAACTACGAAAGCGTCACAAGCTTCCAAGGAGCAAAAAGAATAATTGACCAAGCCATCAACACCTTCGGCAAATTGGACATACTGGTTAACAATGCGGGAATCCTCAGAGACAAAATGATATTCAACATGGAAGAAGAAGAATTCGACTCAGTAATAGCGGTTCACCTCAAGGGCACCTTCAACTGCACCAGACACGCCTGCAACTACTGGAGAGCCCAGTCCAAAGAAGGAAAACCCGTAGCCGGAAGAATAATAAACACCACCTCCGACGCTGGGCTACTATATAACCCGGGCCAAAGCAACTACGGAGCCGCAAAAGCCGGAATAACCGCCTTTACCCTCATAGTAGCCAAAGAAATGGCGAAATATGGGGTAACAGCAAATGTGATAGTACCCGTAGCCCGCACCAGACTAACAACCGAAGCCACACCCTCACTGGCCCCCATGATGGGAACCAAGGAGGACTTCGAAAAGAAGTATGGATACGACGTCCTAAGTCCCGAAGCCATGGCTCCCCTAGTAGTTTACCTAGCCTCCGACGACGCTAAAGACGTAACCGGCCAAGTGATAAGAGTAGTCGGCGGAAACATGTGGCTACTGCACAGCTGGAGATCCAGCGAGCCCGTAAAACGCTCCCCAAAAGGATTCTGGAAACCGGAAGAAATAGGGCCGAAACTAAAAGAACTAATAGCAAAACAGCCCCCAAGAGAAGAACTCGCAGGAATAATAATGAGTGCCCTAAGCTAAAACCCTCCCCATCCCCCTATTTTTATATTGCGGTACTAATTTATTGACACTCCCTGCGACTAAAGCTATGCGTTACCCATAAGTGGTAGGAGTAATTGTTTTTCTCTAACTTTGTGTGGAAAATGCATAGTTTCCTGTTCCTGCAGATAAAAGTATCGCACACATATAAAATCCGGGAGAGAAAAATTACCCATAATGTGGGTAGTGCATAGGCGATTAAAGGCGAGGCATTCTTTGAAGCTCATATTCAAACATCCAATAGGTGCGCCATACATCCCGTTTACGTGTCCTCTCTTATGATGGCGCATATGTTTATTCCATTTTTTCCTTTTTGCCGTATTCAAATTCATCAAAAATTCATTCCAGAACTAAAGTTCCAGAATTTCCTTTGGAACTTTTTGTAAACGAATTAACTTATTTTCATAGGTGGTAATGGTTTCGGCACCTACAGGCATTTTAAGGGGCAAGGTTGTAATAGTAATTACTTTTAGGTTACCGAAGGGGAAAATGTTGTTTTTCAATTAGTTTCATAGTAATAATTTATCATGAAAAAAGCTTTAGGTTTTCATCCTTCGTCTAAAGCGCTTTAGCGTATGAGTGTTTAGCTGTGGGAGTATGTCAGTCATAGACTTTCACTGATGCTACTTCAGGCTTCGTGTCAACTGGCACCGGTAAGCCTTCCTTTTTGAGGCTCTCAATACATGCCCTCTATGGCTTGATTTTTTCCAAAGACTCCTCTCTGGTGTCAACTTGAGAGAAGCATCCTGGAAGCGTGGGGCAGAAAGCCAGGTAATCCTTTCCTTCTATGTCAGTAAAATCACAATAAACTCCGTTCTATCACTAATAACGCCATTATCCTGAATGCCCTTTCGGGGTGTAGATTCGTTCGATTTCGTCTTCGAAGGAAGCGTTTATAGGGCTTCTTTTCCGATTTAGAGCCTCAAAACGAGGGGTAGAATCGGGCTAATCTACATCACCAATGCCCTTTTAAACTGTTCCTATGATTAAATGTTTTAGGGAGTGTATAGCTGAAAAATTGTCTAGTGGAGTGGCACCACTGTTGGCTCACAGATTTTATTTAAAAGTGGAATCTTCGGCTTCCTTCCCTCCCAAGTATTTTCCATATCGGTATAGTGCGGATAGTGCTCGTATTGCTCTTTCGGGTGTTGGGTAGAATATTGCTCCGAACATTTTTTCCATAATTGGCCTAACTATATCGTTTTCATCCATGGATCCCACTAATGGCACTTTGATTTCTCCCATTAAATCTTTGGAATTTATTTTGTCTATGGCTGGTCTGAATTGTTCTATTATGTCCTTTATTTCTGCTATGGATGAGCTGGTGAATCCTCCGAAAAACCAGGCGTCAATGTTTGGGTCTGCGAAGAGCTTTTTGAGCACTTGGGTGTTTGTGAATATTCCTTGGGCTCCAGATGCTGTGAAGTCCACTGGATTCCTTACGGATGCGAATTCGGGCAAAATGGCTCTTAACATTTCTTTGTTCTCTTCGCTTATCTCTGGAACCTGCAGCCCCAATTCTACGCATTTATCTGTGGCTGCGCAGCCCACCCCACCGCTTCCCACAAGTAATCCCACACGGTTTCCTTTTGGTAGGGGTTGAGTCAGGTAAGCTTTCAGATAGTCGAAGAGTTCTTCTATATCGTATGCTCTTATTATTCCGCTCTGCCTGAAGACTGCGTCGTATAGGGCGTCTTTTCCAGCTAGTGCTCCAGTGTGGGAGCTTGCAGCTCTGCTGCCTTCTATTGTTCTTCCAATTTTTATTGCGAATATGGGTTTTCTTCGGGTTACCTTCTTTGCAGTGTTTAGGAATTCCCTACCCTTCTCTATTCCCTCTATATACATCATTATAGCCTTGGTGTCCGGGTCCTGGTAAAGGTACTCCAGGTACTCATAGTCTTGGATATCTATTTTATCGCCCACGCTTATGAACTTGCTAAAATTTATGCCTTTAGACATAGCCGAGGAGCATATCTCGATACCGTAGCCGCCACTCTGGGTTATGAATGCAATCTCTCCCTTTTCCTTAAATGAAATTATGGATAGGGTGAGGTTTACTTCTGAGCTGTATATTCCCATGCAGTTGGGGCCAACCAGCCTAATATTTCCTCTTCTAGCTATTCTGAGTATTTCCTCCTCCCTTTTTATTCCCTTTTCTCCTATTTCTCTGAAACCCGAAGAAAATATGATTGCAGCTTTAACACCCTTCTCAACGCATTCCTCCATCACTCCTGGAATTAGGTCCGCGGGTATTATTATTGCCGCGAGGTCCACGTTATCCTTAATGTCTAATATGCTGGGGTAGGTTTTTATTCCCTGGATTTCTTTGGTTCTGGGATTCACAAGATACATTTTGCCTTGGAAACTGCTTTTTAGGGCGGTGGATGTGATCCAAGTAGGGAACTTCATGGGGGTGGCGGAAGCTCCTATTATGGCAACCGAGGACGGTTTAAAAAGGGGAGTGAGTTGTTGTGTAATCCGGTTTTCTTCAGGCATCACTTCTTCTCCATCGCCTTTTTTCCTAATTCAAATGCTCTAAGGTTTAAGTCGACTGCTTTGGGGAGCTTACTTCGGATGGAGTTCTTCAAATATTCCTCTTCTATGGGGAGTGCCTTTACCGCATAGGCTGCGCCTATCATAACAATGTTTGACGATAGTATGTCCCCCGCTTCTTTAGCCAGTTTGACGCTGTCGAGTGAGAACAGTTGTGCGGGAATTTTCCTCGCGGATTCGAATATTTTATCCCGCTCCGGATAGTTTTTGTCCGGCGGCAGTATAGGGCGTTCATTGGTCACTATTATCCCGTTGGGTTTAAGGAACTTCACTGCACATTTAAGTGATTCAAGTGGCTCCAACCCAATCACTGCGTCGCCACTCGCCTCGGGTATGAGTGGACCGTAAATTCTTTCTCTCCCCAGTCGAACGTGGGTTATGACAGAGCCTCCTCTTTGGCTGGCTCCAAATGTTTCGCCCACAGTTACATGGTAGCCTGCTTCAATTGCTGCGTCTCCTATTATTCTGGAAGTTAGAACTCCTCCCTGTCCCCCTACTCCTGCTATTAGTATGTCAAAGTTTTTCTTCATTACCTTTTCACTCCTTGACTGCTTTTGGGGCTTTTTCTGGACATACTTGGGTGCAGACTGCACAACCTATGCACAGAGTTTCATCTATTGATACCTTCTTTGTCTTCTCATCCCAGATCATTGCTGGGCAACCAAACTCATTTATACATATTTTGCATCCATTACACAAATCTGGGTCTACCATGAAGGGCTTTGGTGGCGGTAATCCCTCGCTTCTTCTCCTTCTTAGAGCCTCTGTTGAACACAGCCTCCTACATATTACAAGGGACGCTTTGGGATGCTCAAAAGCCGCCTTAATGACTTCAGCCGCCTTTTTGATATTATATGGATCCACTACTTCTACAAACTCTATTCCACATGCCCTTGCTATATCCTCTATCTTCACCGGTTTAGTTTTATCGCCCATAGCGGTGAATCCGGATCCGGGGTGGGGTTGAAAACCGGTTAATGCAGTTACTTGGTTATCTAGAACAATTGTGGTAAATTTGGCGTTGTTGAAGGTGGCATTTATCAGAGGAGGTATACCTGCATGGTAGAACGTGGAGTCCCCTATGAATGCTACCACTGGTTGGTCTATTCCCGCTTTAGCTATACCATTTGCCAGTCCAATGCTTCCCCCCATACAGTTGGTTAGGGTGAAGGCCATAAGGGGCGGGGGTCCCATCATGCCATAGCAACCAATGTCCCCTATTCCAATATAGGATCCTCCTTTGAAGGTTTTAGCCGCCAGCTTCACTGCATATGCGGATGCTCTGTGGGGACACCCGGCACACAAAACTATTCTCCTCATTCCCTCATAGGGCTTAATCATTTCCCTAAGTTCCTTCCTTTCCGGAACTGTGGGGATAGGTTTACCATAGGCTTTTGAAAGCACAACCATAACATCTAAGGGGTTTAATTCGCCAGAGATGGGAGTAAACGCATTTCTTTTACCCAAGATTTCGACACCCAAAGATTCGTCCTTTGCCAATGTTCTAACCTCAGTTTCGATGACTGGGTCTGTCTCCTCAAAAACTATTACTTTACTAACGGATTTTAGGAGTTTGGACACCTTCTCTTTGGGCAGGGGAAAAGACATGCCCAAGTGCAGGAACGCTGCTTTAACTCCGAGCTTATCCACAGCCTCTTCCACATAGTGACGACAAACCCCAGACGCAATTATCCCTATCTCCTCGTCTCCACTCATCTCCAATTTGTTGCCTGGAAAGTTTTCTGATATTTCGGCGGCTTCTTTTAGCTTTTTTGTGTGCAATCTTTCGTGTAGGTAAGATACATCCACCCATCCCTTTGCCATGAGCATTTCCATTCCCAATTCAAAGAATGTGGGATAATAGCTGGGAACTCTCTTTTCTTTGGGAATCTCTCCCAGAAGCACATCCCCACTTGCGTGGCATACTCTGGTGGTCATCCTCACATATATGGGGAGTTTTAGTTTTTCTGAAAAGTCGAACGCCATTTTAGTAAACTCTTTGGATTCTTGAGGATCTGCAGGCTCCAAAATGGGAATCTCAAAAACTCTAGATGCCAGATTCCTAGAATCATACTCGTTAGCTGAACTATGTCCCTTCGGATCGTCTCCAATCACTATGACGAGCCCGCCTTTACCAATTTGCCAGTGAGAAATGTGGATAAGTTGATCGGTCATCCACGCTACTCCATGATGTTTCGCCGAAACCATAGATCTTAAGCCGCAATAAGTGGCTCCAGCTCCAGCCCAGAAAGCAGCCGCCTCATTCGTTGACCATTGAGCGTATATTTCAAAATCCTTTGCCAAACGAGCCATAGTCTCCAATATTTCCGAAGCAGGTGTTCCGGGGTAGGAAGCAGCAAACTGACAGTTTCCTTCCAATGCTCCCCTAGCAACCGCCTCGTTTCCCATCAAAAGAACCTTTTTTCCAGGAGCATCCAGTCCAACCTCTAAACTCATTTACTTATACCTCCAAGTTATTTTTTCAATTTCGTTAAAACCTCGGGGTTTACCACATTTTCATAAATTCCATTTAAAGCCTTTTCGACTTGAATACCGTTTTGATTCATCATTCTAATTACAGCGTCAAGTGTTTGAACCGCCATATGTGGCGTCAGAACAACATTGTCCAAGGTTAGTAGGGGATTATCCTTATTTAGGGGTTCCTGCCGAAAAACATCCAGACCCGCATAACTTATCCTTCTCTCCTTCAACGCCTTAACAAGCGCATCTTCATCCACTAGTTCTCCTCTGGCGGTGTTTACCAAGATAGCTGTTGGTTTCATTAATTTCAGTTCTTCATCGCCTATTAGTCCCTCGGTCTCTTTGGTTAAGGGTGAGTGAATTGAGACTATGTCCGACTCCTTAAGCAGTGTTTCCAAGTCCACTTTTCTGCCCCCCATATTTCTGATTTCGTTCTCCTCCACGTATGGGTCATACACCAAGATATTCATTTCAAATCCCTTCATCCTTTTAACCACTTCTCTACCTATTCTGCCAAAACCAATTATTCCCAAAGTTTTATTCCACAGTTCAACACCCATGGCTAGGAGTCTCCATCCCCCCTTAACCACGTTTTCGTGGGCCTTGACCAGATTCTTTGCACACGCCAGTATTAAAGCCACAGTGTGTTCCGCCACAGACACAGTGGTACCCACAGGCATGTTCATTACCACCACCCCATTATCCGTGGCGGCTTGAACATCGATGCGTTCATACCCCACACCCGCCGAACTTATGAACCTCAACTTTTTACCAGATTCAATAATTTTCCGGGTAATGGGATAATTCAAGGCTTGCATATATAGTATACCATCAGCATCCTCAACCATGCGGCATAGATTCTCCTCAGAAACATTCGACGTACAAACGATTTCCGCACTTTTTATGTGCTGCTTAACCCAATCCAGAAGAAAATCCATACCAGTAACAAGAAGCTTTTTGCCCATTAAGTTTCCTCCAAAAAGTTGGAATTACTTTATTATAAATTCCAGTTACAATAAAATAAAAGGGCGTTATAAACCAATTTTGTTTCAACTCTTGACAATCATAGACGCATCATCAATTACCACAAAACGTAAATATTGGAAATTGAACTGGGAAAGCGCAATGCGACGCCATTATACAACAAGTTTTCCGATTCCCCTAAGTATTTCCTCTGCTTCCTTGACTGTCCTTTCAATAATTTCCTTCACTGTTGGAATATCATTAACTCCACCACAGGACTCCCCGCAAAGTACTGGGCCCCTCTCGACCTCCCCCTGATATACCAACTCGTATTTCTTTTGATCTTCAATAAGCTTCTCTAAGTCCAGTTTCTGCTCCAACTCTATTTTTTCCTCTTTGGTCAAAATCTCTTTATGCTCCTCCGTGTACTTGTTCTTAAGCAGCCTAATGGGTCCCAGCATTCCTTGGGTAACAACAGTGTCGGAATCTTTCGACCTCACAATGAACTCTTTATAATTCTGGTGAAATTCACACTCCCTAGTCGCTATAAAGCGGGTGCCCATCTGAATACCCACCGCGCCCATAGCTAGGGCGGCAGCAAGGCCCCGCCCATTAAAGAAGCCTCCACAAGCTACGACTGGCTTCTTGCATTTTTCAACCACTTCAGGAACGAGAACTGAAGTGTTTACTCCCTCATAGCTTTGATGTCCTCCTCCCTCATAGCCAGTGGCTATTATGCCGTCGCATAGTGAATCTACTTTCAGAGCATGATAAAGGGTTGGAGCCACGTGGAAGTGTATTAGTTCGGGATCGTGGGCTTTGAATTCTGTGGCCGGTGGTCTAGGGTTTCCAGCAGAGGTTATTACTACTTTTAGTCGCTCTCTTAGCTCGGGGTTTTCTTTTCTTAGTCTTATTACCAGTTTGATTAGTTCTGGGGCGTCGATTTGTAGTCTGGCAACTCTGATATTTACTCCGAAGGGTCCTTCACTATTTTCTGCGACCCACTTAACATTTTCTTCCATCTCTTTCACGGGGTCTTTGCCGAAGAGGTTAGTATGCGATACTATTCCGAGTGCTCCTGCGTTTGTTACCGCTGCTGCAAGCTTGGTTGTATAAAAGGGTCCCATTGGCGCTTGTATTATGGGGTGTTTTATTCCTAGCATTTCTGTTAGTTTAGTTTTTATCATTTTAATCCCTCCTTTTTAACATTGAATAATTTTTTATTTTATAATAAAGAAAAGCTCTTTGATAAATTTTTAGAATCATATCACCTTCCAATTTTCTATTTTTGCATTTCTTGCTCTCTTAATTTTCTTCTTAAAACTTTACCAGATAGAGTTTTTGGTAAACTTTCCCTAAACTCTACCATTCGGGGATATTTTATGGGACCGAGTTTGTCCTTAGCCCAATTAATGATCTCCTTTTCTGTTATTTTTCCTTGGTATTCATCTTTGAGAACTATGAACGCTTTTATTTCTTCGCCTGAGACTAGATTTGGTATCCCAAGCACTGCGCACTCCTTTACGGCGGGATGCTCATACAATTTTGCTTCTATTTCGTCGGGGAAAAGTTTGTAACCCTTATATTTTATGATATCTTTAAGCCTCCCAGAAAGATAGATGTAGCCATCCTCATCCATCACCGCTAAATCCCCGGTGCGCATCCAGCCATTTTTAACTGCCTCTTCTGTAGCTTGGGGATTTTTCCAGTATCCCTTCATCAACTGTGGTCCTCTAACCCAGAGTTCTCCTTCTTGGCCCACGGGTAGCTCTTCCGTAGTAACTGGGTCAACGATTTTAACATCGGTGTCCAAAACTGGTATTCCTACACTTCCAGGTTTTATGAGAGAGGGTGACCAAATGGGGTTTGAGAGTACGGCTGCGCAGCACTCTGTGAGGCCCATTCCTTGAACTACCTTTAAACCGGTTAGCTCCTCGAACTTGTTGGCTATTTCTGGGGCTAAAGCCATGGCTCCGGATCCTACGAGGGTGAGAGAGCTGAGATCATAGTTGGCTATTTCCTTGAAATTTATTAGCATAACTAGTATTGTGGGAACAACTGGAAACCTTGTCACCCTGTACCATTGTATGGCTTCACAAATGTATTTGGGGTCAAAGGTATTTTCCATGACCAGCATGGAGCCCTCATAGACAGCATTAAGTAGCATTACATACCCTGAAATATGGCATATGGGAAGTGTTATCAGTGTTACTCCCCTTCCGAACATTGATCGTGCTTGTAAGGGATGCTGTCCAGTGTAGGCGCACTGGAGGGTGTTTGCAACTAGATTATAGTGGGTGAGCATAACACCCTTGGGTCTACCTGTGGTTCCTCCGGTATATATTAGCGCCGCTATGTCTTCTTTGGGTTCAATTTCTACTCTAGGCGGTTTGGGCTTATGAGCCCTTATTAGTTTCCAGAAGTTTATGGTTCCCGGTATTTCCTCTTGGCCTGCTATGATGAAATTTTTGAGTTTTTTTATGTCTTTAACTTTAGGGTAGACTTTGCTGTCCACAATTATTGTGTCAACTATTTCCGCGTCGTTAATAGTATATTCTATATCTTCTGTTGTCAATAGAGGGTTTATTAGAGTGCACGAGGCTCCGGTTTTGTTTACTCCAAAGAGGCTGAAAACAAATTCGGGACTATTCCAAGTATCGATTGCTACTGAAACTTCCTTCCCAATGTTAAAATGGTCGCGTAGAGCTGAGGCAAGCTGATCACTATAGTACTTCATCTCCAGATAGGAGTACTTTCGGTCCTGGAGTATCATGCAAACGGAAATATTATTACGAAACCTTAAAGCTGCCTGGTCGCAAACTTCAAATAGGGGAACTTCTGGGTAGTTCAAAGTTTTGGGAAAACTTTTTGGTAAAACTTTTAGCCATCTCCTATTCTCTTCTACCCAAGGACTTTTGTTTACCATTTCGTACCAAGGCTTGAGTATGGCGTCTCCGTACAAGTCTATCCAGTTTCCACACTCCAATAGATTTTTGCCCCCAGTTTCCCCTTGTTTCAGCTCCCCAACTTTGCCTTTTGGGCGTCCTCCACGAATTTTCGCATATAGTTCATCATAATTTGCACGTAAAAGGATCGCCCGAGTGATATTGTTGGAGCAAACTCCCTCATTATGCGAAGCTCCTCTTCTGTGGGTGGCAAAGTCTGCCTCAAGTTAGGGGATATCTTAAGTTTCCAAGGAATTTCCTTTTGAATCTCTTCCACAGTTACACCCGGATGGCAAGACTCCAAGTACATCTCTTTAGTCTTCTCATCAAAACGGAAAACTCCCTTGCTGCTCACCAGAATCGAGGGGCCTGTCCCTTCCGGCAATCCCGCCTTGTAACGTGAATCATAACCCTCAAGGTATCCCGGAGTAGTTATGTACTCACATTCCTCAACGAATTTTCCATGTCTCAGCATAATGATTGTTCTCTTGGCATAACCCGCAATTTCATTTGCTCCCCCACTGCCTGCAAAGTGTTTCCCTCCAATGTAGGAGGTGTTTATGTTCCCATACTTGTCAACCTCCGCAGCCGACAGGAAACCGACATCAACATATCCCCGAAACAGGTTTGAAGCAAACAAGTCAGGTATATCAGTACACATAGAAACCCCCTTTGTGCTGCAGAAATCGTTTGGGTGCTGCATGGGACGGTAAACATCTGGATCCACCAAACCGCACTCCGTAATTAGCACGGCGTGGGGTGCGTGAGTCTTCTTGGCTAAGTAGCCTGCAAGAAGAGGATAACCGTGGCCAACTATGACGACATTCCAGTCTCTAATCTCCCTTGAGGCGACAGAGCACATAATCTCGTCCAAAGTTAACCTAATTTTTCTGGGCATCTTCTTCACTCCACCTCTATCTCAAACAAGTCCGGGCTTTTTTCCATCATTTCATCAGTGATGCCCAACATTTCACGGTATGACTGATAACTTCCCCCATAATTCACTTCAGAACTCGGCCTATGTTTCACCCTAAGTCTATCAAGAGCCTTGGGACCAAACTTTTCAGAATAGTGTCTCAAGTACTCTGTACGGTTTGATACGCCATACACCCATTCATCTAACCAAGCTTGGAAGCTCTCATCCCCTCCAATGGAACTCATATAATAAAGCATTCCAAATGGCATATCCAAATCATAGTAACCGGTAAGGTCAGTAGCATGGGCTCCCCAAGGCTCTATTACAATTGCACTTGTTTTGTAACTGGGAATAATAGTGTAGTTGGGACTGAATTTCACCACTTCATGATCTACCATTTCTTCAGCCGAAACTATAATTTTTTTCCCGCAGAGCGCCCCCCACTTAGTGGACGCAAGACCACCCCAAGCCTGAGCATTGCCATACTTATCTATTCTCTGAACGTGAACTACCGAGACGTCTGCTACTATCGAGGGGATGAGGGCCATTTTCTCCCCAGCCTTGAAGGGATTATCCATAACCACTATCTTATTATTACCCATGAACGTTCTTTTGCGGTAGATGTCAGTGCACACTAAAGAAAGTGGAGCCGGAAAACAGGGTAGACCTAAAGCCCCAGCCATCTGCATAGCTGTGACCGTGTAATTTGTAAATTCTTCCACCTCCACTTTGTGCTTACGTAAACCACGGTCAAAAGCCCTCTCACCCGCCATTACCCTCGCCTGATAAGACGCTATAAATTTCTTCGCACATCCGGTCCACACAAGTATCTCAGTCTCTTGTCCTGAACCAGCCTGTAGAAGAGTCAAATTTCTTTTCTTTTGTCTGACAATCTCATGAATCGCCGCGTATGGGGAAGGAGTGCCAGTGCTAGCAATACTCAATAAGTCCCCATCTCTCACAAATTTCTTAACAGCTTCCTCCATAGACATTGTTTTGTCAAACACTTCTAATTCAACCATAACCACTCTCTCCCAATTTGTGGAAATTCCTAATTTCAAAAATGGAGAATGATGCGTTATTCTCTTCCCAGAATTACTACAGCGCTTACTGCAACGTCTGCGTGGGTTAGTCCCCCTAGAGTATGCGCTAATCCAATTTCAGCTCCATCCACTTGGCGTTTTCCAGCTTCGCCCCTCAGTTGCCAGACTAACTCAGCTATTTGCGCTGTTCCCGTGGCTGCTACTGGGTGTCCCCGTGCCTTCAGTCCACCTCCCGGATTCACGGGCAGTTTGCCTCCAAGCTCCGTTATTCCCTCCTCTATCATTTTTCCTCCCTCTCCCTTCTTGCACCACCCGAGATCCTCGTAGTGAATGATTTCAGAGATGGTGAAGCAGTCGTGAACCTCAGCAAAATCAATATCTTTGGGCTCTATTTTAGCTTGTTTATAGGCTTCTCTGCTAGCCATTATAGTTGGTAAAAACCTAGTCAAATCTTCCTCAGTATTGGAATAGACGCCTGAGGCTTGGCCAGTACCTTTGATCCATATAGGGGTGTCGGTGTACTTTTTCGCCAGCTCTTCACCCACTAGAATTGCAGCTGAGGCTCCGTCTGACAATGGACAGCAGTCATAGACAGTTAGGGGATAAGCAACCATGCGAGATTTAAAAACATCTTCGATTGTGATCTCCTTTTGGAATTGGGCATAGGGATTCATAGTGGCATTGTGATGATTTTTTACGGCTACTTTAGCCATCTGCTCTCGGGTGGTTCCGTAAAGGTGCATATGCCTCTGGGCTGCGTTGGCAAAAAATCCCGGGAAGGATATACCATATATGTTTTCCAGCTCTCCGTCTGCCCCCAAGCTTAGAAATTTGGAGCCTATGGCCAGCGTAGCCATAGTTGCTTCTTCTTTCCTCATTACTGTTTTTTCGACTCCGAAGGCGAGGCCAACATCGTAAAGGCCGGTGGCTATGGCAAAGTAGGTTTCTCTGAAGGCGCATGTGCTGCTGGAGCAAGCGTTGGAAACAGTTGTGATGGGTATTCCAGTTATTCCAACACTCATTAAACCTATTTGGCCGGTGATGCCCGCCTGTCTACTTACCACTCCAGGCACCGCATTGCCACAGTATGCCACTTGTATGTCTTTCGGGTCAACTCCCCCGTCTTGAAGGGCGTTCCACACTGCCTCCTCAGTTAATTCCTTCACATCCTGATCATAAAGGGTTCCAAACTTTGTCATTCCTACCCCAACAACAGCAACCTTTCTCACTTTTCTCTACCCTCCCTATTTTTTTACTGGTCTAAATTTGTAGCCCACAAATTCCTTTGTGAAGAATTGGTCATTCATTTTTTGGACCACCATCTCTACCTCCATTCCTATTTTCAGATTTTGCTCACAGGGGTCGCATTCTGTAAATTGGGTGAATAACCTAATACCTTCTGGTAAGTCGACGTATCCAAAGGGAATCGGTGGGAGACCATACATACTGGAAACAGTCCAGGAGAATATCTTTCCCCTTTTGCTCAGGGTTGTTTCCTCCATTTTGTCCCAGGTGTAACAATTTGTACAAAGTTTCTTTTTCGGAAAGAAAATTTTTCCACAGTTTTTACATTTAGAGCCAATTAGTAAACTCTGAGAATTCAAAGGTTTAGTCAATGTTCCAGGCAAGAATTCCTTTAGATCTCCAAACTCGGATTTTGTTTCTGACATTTAAACTCCACACCCCTTTAATAGAATATTAACTCTTCATATCCAATTTGGATTTTATTGTTGGTTCAATTCATAAAAATTTTACTCACTATGTGTTGCGTAACTCATCATATTTAATTTTGTGCCTAAAAAGCTTTTAGTGTATTTTGGAGTGTGGGCGTGTTTGTTTTCCATGTTCTCTGAAAAAAGTATGTTTTTAATGTGAAAAGAAGCCCTATTGAAGACTCCTATTGGCAAAAGAGGGAATAAATGTGGAGGCCAAAATACATTTGGAAGGAAACTTGAAGCCCATTCGGAGATACTCTCTAGCAATTTCTGCATGAAATATCTTTTTTCGCATTTTGAATTTTTTTGCAATTTTACACTGTTAATTTGAAAAATTTTCAATTTATTTATAAAATATATTGAAAAAATAAAATCACCCGAAAAAGCGTGCACCAGTGGAGAAACATTTAGTGGTTCTGGCTATGCATAATTATAAAAAAGGTAATGTTTAAGCCTGCTTCTTGTTATTATGAAGCCTCATTAGAAGAAACGGGAAAGAATAATCTATATCCTTAGTTAAACAATGTTCCTTGCTGCTGGTTTTTTTGGTTACATGCCCTGATCTTGGACCTACTTCCAAAATCCCTAGGGTCTCCCTTTCCTACACTTAGTGTTTAACCGTGGTGAAATAGGTTTCTCAAGCCCGCCACGAAGACATATTCCTACAAATAAGATTGCTTGAGTACACATGTGACATTTACCATACGTAATGAAAATTGAGGCCTAGAACTCTGGTAGAATTTCATCCTTAACAATAAAAATATTAGAGGGATAAACTATTTCTCAAGTATTAAATATGATGTGTTTTTTGGAAAAAATTGGGCGAGGAGTGCTGTGGACTTGTTTATGCCTTTTTAAGCTAATCTTTAACCAAGGAGTTAGGGAGGTTTCGGATTATGAAGATTGTGAGTTTACAGAAAGCAGTAAGTGAAATAAAAAAGGGAGACACTGTAGGAATTGCTGGTGCATCTCTGGTCTATAAACCTATGGCTGCCGTAAGGGAAATCATAAAACAAAAAATTCAAGATTTAACTGTGTATTCCCTTATGGGCGATATAGATGTAGATCTGCTGGTGGGCTCTGGTTGTTCTAAAAGAATTTGCGCGGCCTACGTTGGTTTCCCCATGATGGGATTTGCTCCAAACTTCCGTAGCAAAGTTGAGAGTGGTGAAATAAGTTTCAAAGAGTACAGTGAGCTAACCTTTGTGTTGGGCCTCAGAGCCGCAGCTATGGGAGTGAGCTTCCTACCCACTAGGTCACTTTTAGGTTCGGATCTGCTGAAAATTAATACTGACTTTAAAGTTTTCGACTGCCCCATAACAAACCAGAAAACTGTAGCAGTACCAGCAACCAAACTTGACGTAGCGCTAATACACGCCTATCAGAGTGACTCCCTTGGAAACATTTACGCGGTGGAATCCCAGATAATGACCGACTTACTGGTAGCATTCGCCCAAGCGGCTAAAAAAACCATAGTCACCGTGGAGAAGGTGGTAGAAGGAGAACCAGGAAAAGACGCCAGATTAATGCTACCGAAATATGAAGTTGACCTCATAGTGGAGGCTCCCTACGGGGCTCATCCCACCGGTCTTCTGCCACTGTATACTATGGATGTGCCCCACATTACAGAATACACTATGGCTTCCAGTAAACCTGAAGCTTACAAAGAGTATTTGGATAAGTACATTTACTCAGTTGAAGGCCATGAGGAATACCTGAAAAAGGTAAAAAGGGGCTGAAAGGGAGGATGAAAAATGTCGGAATACGCCAAAGATTATGGAATAGACGAACTAATGGTTGTGAGTTTGGCTCGAGAGATGAGAGATGGAGAAAAAATGTATCTAGGTGCGGCTACCCCAATTGGGGTAGTGGCAACTCAGCTTGCTCGCGTAACCCATGCGCCGAATCTGGTCTGCATTTATGGGATGTGGGTTAATCCTGATCCCTACACAAATTATATGGCGGTGATGGCTGACCCCGCTGCTTTTAGAACCATTAAAGCTGAGGCTCTCATAAAGTTAACAGACCTTCACGACCTCTGGCAGAGGGAAGAGATTGACTTTGGAATCATAAGGCCGGGTCAAATAGATCAGTATGGTAATATCAATAATAGCGTGGTGGGAGACTACTTTAAGCCTAAAGTTCGACTGCCAGGAGGTGTAGCGATAGGTGACGTGGCACACCTTTGTGGAAGGCTTCTTGTTTATGTACCTAGACATGAGCCCAGAGTTTTCGTCGAAAAGGTCGACTTCATCACGGGTCCAGGACACTTAGATGAGGGCAAGTGGAGAAAAAACCTAAAAATTAGCGGGGGAGGCCCATGCAAAGTAATCACCGACCTCTGCGTATTGGGATTTGACGAGAAAAGTGGCAAAATGAGATTAGAATCTATACACAAGGGCATTTCTTTAGATGAAGTAAAGGAGAACACGGGATTCCCCCTCTTAATTCCGGAGAAGATTCCTGAGACAGAACCCCCTACAATAAACCAAATTAACCTCATAAGAGAAAAAATAGACCCAACAAACATGAGAAGTCTCGACTATCGTCCAAGAAAATAAATCTAGCTAACACTTAATTCAAGCTGGGTTGATATAACCTGTTTAATTATTAATTTATTTTATGGCTACAGAAAGGCTTATGAAAGAGTTTATTAAAACGATTAATTGACAGCCATTTTGTGGGGTGAGAAGATGGCAAAGATGCTTGAAGGTAAGGTGGCTATAGTAACTGGTGCCGGTAGAGGATTAGGCCGTGAAGAAGCCTTACTCCTTGCAAAGTATGGGGCAAAGGTAATTGTTAACGATATGGGCGGAAGCCACGATGGAAAAGGTGAGTTCCACGGACCCGCCGACGAGGTAGTAAATGAAATAAAGAAGATGGGAGGAGAAGCTGCTCCCAACTATGAGAATGTAGCCAACTTTCAGGGAGCAAAAAGAATAATTGATCAGGCCATCAGCACCTTTGGCAAATTGGACATACTGGTTAACAATGCGGGAATCCTCAGAGACAAAATGATATTCAACATGGAAGAAGAAGATTTTGATGCAGTAATAGCGGTTCACCTCAAGGGCACCTTCAACTGCACCAGACACGCCTGCAACTACTGGAGAGCCCAGTCCAAAGAAGGAAAACCCGTAGCCGGAAGAATAATAAACACTGCTTCCGATGCTGGTTTGCTCTATAATCCGGGTCAGAGCAACTATGGAGCTGCCAAAGCGGGAATCGTAGCCTTCACGAATATTGTAGCTAAGGAAATGGCGAAGTACGGGGTGACCGCAAATACTGTGGTTCCTGTAGCTAGGACAAGGTTGACCACAGAAGCAACTCCTTCTATAGCGCCCATAATGAGTACTCCCGAGGAGATGATTAAAAAGTTTGGGTATGACCCGCTGGGGCCCCAAAACCTTGCTCCTCTGGTAGTTTATTTAGCCTCAGACGACGCAAAAGACATTACGGGCAGGGTAATTAGACTTGTGGGAGGTACTGTTTTCCTTCTACAGTCTTGGCATGATGTGGGAGAAGCGAAGAAGAATGGCACTTGGACGCCGGAGGAATTGGGCCCCAAACTTAAAGAATTGATTAAGAAGGCCCCTCCAAGCTCAGAGTTTATAGACATTTTCAAAAAGGTGGGTTTAATTTAGAGAACCCACAACCTTTTCTTTTTTATTGGGCGTAAAAATTCTCTGGTGCATTCTATGTTTTTTTGATTCATGCGATTGGTGTGTGGTTCGGTTTTTGAAGCTTTGAGTTCCTGCTCCTGAAACTTTTTACGTCCATTAAGTTGGATTTGTTATTTTTGAGAGGATTGAAATAGTTTAATATTGGTGGATGACTAACTCTAATTATTGGTTTTCTCTGTCTATTTATGGGTGATTGGTAAAATGGAGAATAAGGATAAAATGATGGAAGAGCTTCGGAGAGTTAAATGTAAAAGTTGTGGTAGGATTCAGTATCCGGGAAGAATTAGGTGTATTAAGTGTAGAGCCTCAGAATTGGAAGACATTTACCCTGAACCCTTAGATAGGGGCACAGTTGTAACCTTCACAAAGCTGTACGCCCTCCCTGAAACCCTTAAGGGTGAACCGCCCTACGTGTTTGGCATAGTGGAATTCGACAATGGTGTGAGAATATTTGGACAGATCTCCGAGAGGGAAAAGGTGGAAATAGGAATGAAGGTCAAACCTACCTATGGACAAGTATCAGTAGACTCAGAGGGAAAACCATCCATGGGAATCATTTTTGAGCCTATTTAGAATAAGAGGTTTTGAAAATGGCTAAGGATAACATCGAGGAATTGCAAGATATAGAAAAAGGTCTTAAAAGATGGGAGGAAGAAAAGCTCAAAAGGTTTTTAGAGAAAAACCCTGAACGGGAGAAAATATTCCAATCCGCCTCGGGAATAATTTTGAATAGACTTTATACTCCGCTGGACAGAGTCGGGAAAAAATATGTTGAAGAATTGGGGTTTCCGGGAGACTATCCCTACACTAGGGGCGTTTACCCCACCATGTATAGGGGAAGACTCTGGACCATGAGGCAATACGCGGGTTTTGCGTCAGCTAAGGAAACCAATAAGAGATTCAAGTACCTTATTGAGCAGGGACAAACGGGCCTTAGCGTAGCATTTGACCTTCCCACACAGATGGGCTACGATTCAGACCATCCACTTGCTCGGGGAGAGGTTGGAAGAGTGGGGGTAATAATTGACACCCTTAAAGATATGGAGACTCTTTTTGAGGGGATACCGCTGGACAAGGTTAGCACCTCTATGACTATCAACGCTCCCACAGCAATCATATTAGCCATGTACATTGCGGTTGCCCAAAAACAGGGGGTTGACATTTCAAAACTTGCGGGAACAGTTCAAAATGACATTCTCAAGGAATACGTTGCCCGAGGAACATACATTTTCCCACCAAAGCCCTCTATGCGGCTGGTTACCGACGTAATAGAATACTGCACCAAGAATATGCCCCGATGGAACCCCATATCCATTTCGGGATACCATATAAGGGAGGCGGGTGCCAACGCGGTTCAAGAAATCGCCTTCACCCTCGCCAACGGAATATGCTATGTAAACGCGGTCCTGGAGAGAGGATTAGACATAGACCAATTCGCAGGAAGACTATCATTCTTCTTCAGTTCACACAACGACTTCTTCGAAGAAATAGCAAAATTTAGGGCTGCGCGAAGAATGTGGGCCAAAATAATGAGGAACAGATTTAAAGCTAGGGAGGAAAACTCCCTGCAGCTAAGGTTCCACACCCAAACCGCGGGCTCAACCCTAACCGCCCAACAGCCAGAAAACAACATAATAAGAGTAGCAATCCAAGCATTAGCCGCCATTCTAGGCGGAACCCAATCCCTACACACAAACAGCATGGATGAAGCCCTAGCTCTCCCCACCGAGGAATCTGTGAGAATAGCCTTAAGAACCCAGCAGATAATAGCCTACGAAAGCGGTGTCGTCAACACCATAGATCCCCTTGGAGGCTCATACTTTGTAGAAACTTTGACAGACAAACTTGAAGAGCAGGCACTGGACTATATTAGGGAAATTGATGAAATGGGGGGAATGGTGAAAGCCATAGAGAAGGGTTACGTTCAGAAGGAAATAGCCTCAATGGCTTACAAATACCAGAAGGAAGTGGAAAGGGGCGAAAGAATCATAGTAGGAGTTAACAAGTTTCAAACCGGCGAAAAGCCTCATCTATCCCTACACAGATTAGACCCCCAAATTGAAAAGGAGGCGATTTTCAACATCAAAAAGGTAAAAGAGGAACGCGACAATAAACTGGTGGACAGCCTCCTTGAAAAGCTGCGAGAAGAGGCAAAGCAGGAAAAATGTAATCTTATGCCCACCCTCATAGAAGCAGTTAAAGCCTACGCCACACTGGGAGAAATATGCCAGGTTTTAAGAGAAGTGTTTGGAGAATTTAAACCACAAACCGTGTAACCCCAAAGATCTAGCACATTTAGAAAATAATTTCACAAAAAATGGAACCTAGAAACAGCTGACATTACAAAAGTGTCAAAAAATATGTTGAAAGGAAAAAAGAGGGTGGAACGGGTGGAGGGGAATTTTGTTCACACCCAAATCTTTTATCCCTTGATTACTAGATTTCCATGGCTTTGCAATTATTTTTTGTGTTTAGGATGTCCCGGAGGATAGTAGGGTTCATAAGAGTCATAGGTTTGATACTGTTGTAAAACCACCACGTCGCCCTTAACCTTCATTGCGCCGGAAAAGTATTTTTCAGCCAAATCCACTTCTTTCGTGTGGTGTCCCACCCAATCGTCGCTTGAAATATAGACAACAGCTGTGGCTTCAGGCGGTTCGCCAGTCACTATTTTTGCGTCTTCAAGGATACCGTCTTTCTCAAACTTGTACCAGTACCCTCGTTTCAAGTCTTCCAGCCACATCACCACTGTAAAAGGTTCCCATCCCTCACCCAGACCTTCCTTATGAATCTTCTTAATTCTTTCAACGCCAAAATGAAAACAGGCGTCTGAATCCTCTACAGTTGCCAAAATTTTTTACCTCCAAACCAAATACTAATTACCAAATTTGAAAGAAATGGTTAATAGTTTGTCTTAGGGCTGCTCCCATCCCTTTGGATACGCTCCATACTTTTTGCAGGCGTCAACCCAAGCTTGATAGTGCTCCATTGGTATCCAGTAGTCGGACGGCCCAGGATTCCAGTACTTACTCTTGGGATCAGAACAGGCAATCTTGTACCTCTCCTTCTCATAAGCAGCAATAGCGTCTGGAGGGCCGGCTTTGATTTTGTCCCAGTCTGGAAAATCAAACCACATCTTGTCATAGTGCACA
>JAHQXB010000174.1 GCA_029856435.1 Candidatus Jordarchaeia archaeon | reverse complement strand
GCTAGCGGCGGATCACAAGGGTGGATAAGAATGTTAACCTACCCCAATAGGTTAACCCTCTTCGGCTTCCCCACCCTCCAAACGCTACTCCCAGCTCCAAGGAACACTCACCGAGCCAATCCTAACCCCCCACCCCAATACTGTTCGAAAGATGTTTTTAGCCGTTTTTACTTAAGGGAAAATTATGTGCTCTGTGGCTGTTTTTGGCGAGGAAAACGAGTTAAAGTGCGCAAACAAGCCTCCAGATAAGCCCACTTCGCTCCCTCAACCCAATTTTTCGAACACTATTGACCCCCACCCACACCCACACCCACACCCCACCAGAAAAAAGGTGGCGCCCACAAATATGGGAAGGCCCGGGTTCTTACTGGCGCCGACGGCGAAAACGAGTATAATTGGCTGGGGCTTCAAGTTATCCCTTTGACGGATTTTCATCGGCGATTGGCTGGATTAAGCTAAAAGCGGCTCTTCACCCTCCACGTCACTTACGAGAATAAACGGCGGCTCAGGAGGACTGCCAGCAAAGGGTTAGGGGTGTGGGAAAAGGAAGCAGAAGTACCGGCGAGGGGTGAGGTTTTTGCGTCCAGCACTTCCTCCATCGCCTGACCAACTTTCTCGCCTTCCTTTGGGCAAAGACGTGGGTGGAGGATCTTAAGAGGCGTACTAGGTATAAGAAGCGGTGGAGGTGGAACCGCGAACTGGGCTACATCGACTGGAGGAGGGTAGTGTCCTTGAGGGGTTATAAGCTGCGTGGAGCTTCTAAACCCCTGTCTGACACTTTAAGCCCTGCTCCGCATGTGGGTGGATAAATAAAGACCTGGGGGGAGTGGTCTTCAAGTGCCGGCGGTGCGGCGTTATAATCTGTCGTCAGCTTCAACGCAGCTATAAACCTTTACCTAAAGGATGAGGGGTCTTTCTCCTCATCCGACCGCATTCTTCTGCTTGATCATGAGGCCTCTCCCGTGCTCCTCACGGCGTTGGCGGCAACACCTGCAGGGGAATTGGTCTGTGAAGAAGCAGGGAGGTGAATTTGTGAAGGTGGGGGGTGGGTTCACCCTGAGGGAGGTGGAATGGGAGGCGGCTTATGAACTTGTGAGGCCGACGCGTGGTACTGTGAAGTCCCAACTCTATGTAATTCTGTGATTTTCTACATAGAGTGGAACCTATGATAGGAGGAGTTGGAGAATATATCAACCATGCTCAGAAGGGACGATTGTTGGACTCGTTCCCTGATTTATCCAAAAGCGAAGACCAAGTAAACTTGCATGCTTCCATAGGAGTCAGAGGTGAATAATCTACAAGTAAGGTGGCAAATTTTTATGTATCTGTATCTTGGAATATTTTATATCTTTTCTAACTTCATTGAGACTCGAAAAATAGTTGGTTTTATGGTGCGAGAATTGAAGAGAGTTTTTGTGACAGGGCAAATCGCCAAGGAGGCACTTGAACTTCTCAAAGGAAATGCGGAGGTTGAGGTACACCCAAAAGAAACTAGCCCCGATAAGGGTGAGCTCATCAAACAGGTTAAGAGGGTTCATGGGCTTGTAACTTTGCTCACAGACAGGATAGATGCTGAGATAATTAATCAGGCGGTAAATCTGGAGGTCGTCTCCAATGTCGCGGTTGGCTACGACAACATAGATGTTGAAGCTGCGACGAGAAAAGGAATATTTGTGACAAATACTCCCGGCGTTTTAGACGACGCCACAGCCGATTTGACCCTTGCACTAATCTTAGCTGTTGCCAGAAGAATACCTGAAGCGGACTCCTTTGTGAGGGCCGGACTGTGGAAGGGCTGGCACCCCAACCTGCTCCTTGGAACGGATCTAAAAAACAAAACCTTGGGAATTGTTGGTCTAGGAAGAATCGGAACCGCTGTGGCACAGAGAGCAAAATGCTTCAAAATGAACATTATTTACTACCAGCCCACCAGAGACTTGGAGAAGGAAAAAAGCCTAGGTGTAAAATACGTCTCTTTGGAGGAACTTCTATCCCTTTCCGACTTTGTTTCTCTCCATGTTCCCCTGACCAAAGAAACTCGAGGCATGATTGGTAGAAAAGAAATAAACAAAATGAAAAAAACCGCCTACCTAATAAACACCTCACGTGGACCAGTAATAGATGAGAAAGCCCTCTGCGAAGCCCTAGCCGAAGGCAGAATAAAGGGTGCGGCTTTAGACGTTTTCGATGTGGAACCGATTAGCGCCGATAATCCTCTGCTAAAGTTTAAAAACGTGGTGTTAACGCCACACATAGGCTCTGCAACTTTAGAAACCAGAAAAGGCATGGCAATGTTAGCCGCTGAAAACACGGTAAGTGCCTTGAAGGGCGAAGTTCCCCCCTGCCTTGTTAACCCCCAGGCCTTGGAACACAGAAAAAAAGGATAGAACCAACAAACTTATAAATGCATTTATCTCCAAAAGCTAAAACGCTTCCCAATAAGGGAATAACAACTTTTTTATAAATCTTCACTCATCTGAAGTGCAAAAGGGTAATATCCACAAAAAATAGAACCTGTAAAATTTAGTGAGAAATATTCTGTTTGAAGGTGATGAGATTGCCCAAAGAGGGTCACATATCCTTTGAAGAATTAAAAGTGGATTTCGGCTACAGCACATTTGAAGGAAGCCTTTTTCTATATACCGAGGAAGAAAACAAATTCCGGCAGGAATTCAGAAAATTTGTGAAAAAGGAAGTGGAACCAGTAGCTGACAGAATAGACCGCGAAGAAAACTTCGACCTAATACACGAAATACTCAAAAAAATGGGAAAAGCGGGATACTACAGTTTGGCTTTCCCCAAAGAAATAGGAGGCGGCGGAAAAGGACTAGTCTACAGAACCATAATGGGCGAAGAACTAACCGCCATAAGCTATGCTACCGCAGTGACCTATGGAGCCTCAGCCGCCCTTTACGCTATGCCCATCATAAAATTTGGAACAAAAGAGCAGCATGAAAAATTCCTAAAACCGATAATGCACGGAGAAAAACTGGGAGCAATAGCCATGACCGAGCCTGGAGCGGGATGCGACGTAGTGGGAGGAATGCGGTGCAGCGCCAAAAAAAGCGGAGACGGATACATAATAAATGGAGAAAAAAGATTCATAACCAACGGTTCAAAGGCAGACTACCTCCTGCTATACGTGATAACTAACCCCAATGTTAAACCCAACGAGGGAATAAGTGCATTCATATTCCCTACCAACACTGAGGGCTTCAAAGTTATAAAAGACTATGAACTAATGGGAAGACGGGGCTCAAAAAATTCTCACTTGGCATTCAAGGACTGCTGGGTTCCCGACATCTGCCTCCTGGGACAAGAAAATAAGGGCTTCAACATCCTTATGAGTGGACTTGACGGAGAAAGAGTTTTCGCAGCCAGCCAGTATATGGGAATAGCCCGGTCAGCATTTGAAATCGCCCTTAAATACTCTGCCGAAAGAATGCAATTCAAAAGAGCCATAAGAGAATTTGAAGGAGTGAGTTTCAAACTAGCAGAAATGTACTCTCTCCTTGAGGCCTCAAGACTGTTAGATCTTAGGGCTGCAAGAATGATTGACGCTGATCGTAGAGCCACAAAGGAGGCCGCCATAGCTAAATTCTTCGCCGCAGACGCAGCTGTGAAAATCTGCTCAGAAGCACTACAGATACTGGGAGGAATAGGCTACACCAAAGAGTACCCCATAGAAAGATACTACCGGGACGTAAAAATAGGACAGATAAGTGCCGGAAGCTCCGAAATTATGCGCTTCCTCACCCAGAGGGAACTATTCAGAGAAATTGGCCTCTAAGCCCAACCAATCCCTTCCCTCTATTTTCTTTCTTTAAAATGTTTTTAGACCATGTATTGCCAGGCTCTGTAGATGGCGAATTCCCGATTTTTAAGTGTTTCGGCTTTTGTTCTTTTTCCTGAGGCTACTTCCAGAATCACTTTGAAAATTCTCTCACCCGCCTGTTTCAGGTTTTCCTTGCCTTCCAAAACGCTGCTCACATCGATATCTATGTTATCACTCATTTTCTCAAATGTGCGGTGGTTGCCAGTTATTTTGATTACCGGAGCTATGGGGCTTCCTGCTGGGGTACCCAAGCCAGTGGTAAAAGTTATTATCTGCGACCCCGCAGCCGCCAGGCCAGTAATTGATTCAACATCCAGTCCCGGTTCGTCCATAAGATACAACCCTTTTCCGGGAGGTTTCTCTGCATAGTTCAATACTCCTTGGACGGCTGAGTACCCTGCCTTGCAAATGTTTCCCAGTGATTTCTCCTCTATGGTAGTTATACCGCCGGCAATGTTTCCCGGAGTCGGTTGTGAACCCCGAGGATCGATGCCCATGGAGAGAACCCTGTTTATGTACCTGTCCACTGTGGCATAGATTTTATTTTTAACATCCTCGTTTACTGCCCTTCTTGCCAGGAGGTGTTCGGCTCCTATCCACTCCGTGGCTTCTGGCAGAATAACTGTTCCCCCGGCTTTCACCACCATGTCTGCTGCTACTCCCACTGCAGGGTTTGCCACTAGTCCTGAGGTGGCGTCGGATCCACCGCACTCCAAGCCCAGTATTAGCTCGCTTAAGTCACATTTTTCTCGGGTATACTCGGAAGCCTCCTCAGAGAGGGCCAACAGTATTTCTGTTCCCCTTTTGGTGGCTTTTAGGGTTCCTCCCTCGTCTTGGATGTTTATGTACTGTACTGGCTTCTTGGACTTTGCAATCTCGTCGGCGACCAGTTTAGCTGACATGTTTTCGCATCCTAGCCCCACCACTAATACGGCTGCGACGTTGGGGTTTTTTCCAAAACCTACAAGGGTGGACAAAACCCGCATGAAGTCTGCCCCTAGGTGCCCGCATCCCATGGGGTGCGTGATGGAGACTGCGTCTTCTACATTGTTGGCTACGTTTAATGCGACTTGGTTGGCGCAAACCACGGTTGAAATTACTAGAATGTTGTTTCTTGTTCCAACTGTTCCGTCGTCCCTTCTGAATCCTTGGAAACTCATTTCTTTTCCCTCCTTTCCTGCACCAACTCTTTGGAGTAGACGCTTTCCACATTGTGGACGTGGACGTGTTCTCCCTCATCGATAGGTTGACTGGCCAACCCTATTACTTCACCATATTTAATTACCTTCTCTCCTTTGGGTATCTTTATTATTGCGAACTTGTGGCCGAATGGAATCTTCTGCTTTACTTTAATACTCTTTGTTTTTCCACCTATATTTACTTGGATACTTGTTCCCTGTTCTACGTCTTCTATGACGGTTGCTACATTGTCTTTGGGCTCCATGACAATTGCTTCTTTAACCATACTAATCTCTCCAAAACATTAATTCCCATTTTGTAAATAAATGAGTAAACAGTTATTTGAAAATGATTAGTCTCTTTTGGCTATTTACTCTTTTCTAAATATTTCTTGTATTGGTAGAGGGCGGCTATTGCTCTTGCCGCATTCTGAACAGAGCTTACTACTGGTATTCCCGATTTTTCGAAAACTTCTTTGGCTGCCTGAACCGTGTCGTAGTCCCCGAAGCTTGAGAAGATGATGGCTTTTTCCCGGTGTTTATCAATTATTCTTTTGTAAACCTTGTAGAAGGGCACCAAATCTAAACCCATACCATTCTTCTTAACCAGTATTCCGGGAGGTGAGGAAATTATTAGTAAGCACCCCACGTTTTTATCCTCAAGAACTGCTTCCAATATTTGGGATCCGATCTGCAACATAGCTGGACCAATATCTACAGGGTTTTTGATGGATGTCCAGTAGGGAGCAATCTTTCTCATCTTTTCAGTTGTTTGAGGCTCAAAGCTAGTCAATTCCATGTGCAATTTTTCTAGTTCGTCGCAGGTCATGGCAGCCAGTGAGCCTGAATTAGTTATTATTGCGATTCCTTCACTTTTGGGAAGTGGCTGAGTGGCCAAGACTTTTGCAAAGTCAAGGAGTTCTTCAACGCTGTCCACTCTCAGTGCCCCGGTCTGTTTGAGAACCGCGTCAAATATTCGATCATCGCCGGCGAGGCTTCCCGTATGGCTCCTCACCGCTCTGGCACCTGTTTGGGTTCTTCCACTTTTGAGGACTAGAATCGGCTTATTTTTGGATACTCGTTTAAATGTTTCAATAAATTCTCTTCCCCTCCCCTTTTTTATTCCTTCCAAGTACAAGCAGATAACTCTGGTTTTATCGTCTTTTTCCAAATAGTTTAGGAGGTCTACTTCGTCAACATCACACTTGTTACCCAGCGTTACGATTTTGCTCAGTCCAAACTCATTGGCGGCGGCCCAATCTATTATCACAGTTCCAAATATACCCGACTGGGCTATGAAGGCTACGCTTCCCTCCTTCAAACTATCTATATCAATTTCAGCTGTGGTAAATCGGTTCGACACGTTGGTTACACCAACACAGTTTGGACCTATGACCCGGATTCCGTTTTCCCTCGCTACCCTCACAATTTCTTCTTGTCTCTGTTTGCCAACTTCGTCTACCTCGGCGAAGCCTGCGGAGAGAACTATCACATGCTTTATTCCCTTCTCAGCGCATTCCCGTATAGCAGTTGGGGCGGCTTCGCTTGGAACAAGAAAAATTGCTAAATCCACGACTTCTGGAATATCCTTCACAGATTTGTAAGCCTTAACACCCATAACCTTATCGGCACTAATGTGTACTGGATAAGCTCTCATATCGGTGCGGGCAAGAATACTCTTTGTTACAAAGTATCCAAATCTGAGCTTTTCACTAGCGCCTATTATAGCCACAGACTTGGGACTAAAGAATGTCTCAAGGCTCGAGTCTTCCCTCAAAATTCTCACCGTCAACCAGTCTATCTTTTCAAAACGGTTTCTTCCTAGGATTTAACCTTTTGCACTATCCTGCGAGATAACTTATTTAGTACATGTGAGGTTTAGTGAATTAGGACTCGAAACTATTTAATGCGAGATAAACTTAATTTTAAAGGTGACGTGTACATATTTGGATGGGATTAATACGAGAGAAGCTATGTTTTATGAAAAGTTGGAAGATAACAGGGTGCAGTGCCACCTTTGCCGCCACGAATGCATTATTGCAGATGGAAAAACTGGAATCTGCGCCGTGAGAGAAAATAGAGGCGGTACCCTGTATTCGCTGGTCTACGGAAAAGTGGTTTCCATAAATGTGGACCCAGTGGAGAAGAAGCCCCTATACCATTTCCTTCCCGGAACAGATACCTACTCTATTGCTACACCAGGTTGCAACTTTAGGTGTGAACACTGTCAAAACTACGAAATCTCTCAGATGCCCAGAGATAGACGTATGATAGTGGGAGAGAACTTAACTCCTGCAGAAATTGTCAGAGACGCCATAGCACAGGGGTGCAGGAGCATCTCCTATACTTATACTGAACCCACAATATTTTTCGAATACGCCTATGACATCGCTAAAATCTCAAGCAAGGAAGGATTGAAAAATATTTTTGTCACCAATGGATACATTGGTGAAGAGGCGCTTAGAACCATTGCTCCCTACTTGGACGCTGCAAACATTGATTTGAAAAGTTTCAGCGATGATTTCTATCGCAAAATATGCGGCGCCAGATTGGAGCCGCTGCTTGAATCAATCAAACTTTACAAAGAGTTGGGGATTTGGATAGAGATAGCCACGCTCATAATCCCCGGTCTCAACGATTCCGACGATGAACTGAGACAGATTGCGCGCTTCATTAAAGGCGTGGGCGAAGAGATACCTTGGCACGTTACAGCTTTCTACCCCGCCTATAAATTAACTGGGAAACCCCCCACTCCTCCAGAAACCCTACGTAAGGCTAGGAGGATCGGATTGGAGGAGGGTTTAAGATATGTTTATGAGGGCAACATTCCAGGCGAAGAGGGAGCAAATACCTTCTGCTACAATTGTGGGGAAATGTTGATTCGCAGATACGGCTTCAGCATTTTAGCAAATAAAATTAAGGATTCAAAGTGCCCCAAATGCGGAGCCAAAATTGACGGCGTCGGATTCCAATAGCAGACTTCCACCCTTTTTAAAATAAAGGCTAAATTTCTGGAGGCTACTCTGTAATTATATCCAAACGAACAAGAAATTTAACATTTGGCTACTATTTTTTTCCTATGGCTTCTATTCTTTTCCTTGTTTCTTCAATCTTATCCTTTAATCCGGCTTTGCTGTAGAAGTTGACTGCGCTCTCGAGCAGCTCCTTCGCCTTTTCAGGTTCATTGTCGTGAAGATGCTGTTGGGCGAGTTCAACGTAGTAGTCGCCTTTTTTCGAGAGAAATTTTATTAGTTGGTCGCTTGCTTTATCAGACAATTTATCACATCCCAATCTAACTTAATACCTATTTTGTTTTCTGCACTAATTATGTTTTTGGTTTTTCCCTATTATATACTCTTTAAGCTTAGTGAACTGCCCCTCCCTATTGGAAGGGGCTTCCTGCTTCAATAATGGAGTTTGCCGGTATCTCTACCAGTAGGGGTTCCATCTCAGCAGGCGCATAGGGCCGGCCCCGATAAGCCTCTCTTCAATATGTTTAGTGAGGCTCTATAATCTCTACCCTCTATTTCCATATGTTCTTTTGATGTTCCTCTTGGGTTCACCTTTATCACTATCCTACCAGCTTTCTCGTCTCTTTTTGTTAAATATGTTGATTTGAATTCTATATTTCTCCTGTTCTTCCTTTGGAATGGTGAGTTTTCCCAACTCCATTTTAGACTGAAACTCTATTGCTAATTTTGCTTGCTCTTTCTTGATTCTGAGGTAAGGTAGTATCTTTTCTAAGAACTTCTTTGCCTCATTACAATATAATCTCAGCCTAAAAAGCTGAGAATGATTCTCACGATTGTCTGGGCTTTTCGATATATTTCCACCCATAGCTCTTATACTCTCTAATACAGGTAGATTCGTATTGCTAATGCTTACAGTAAGAAAGTATTGCTTTTTCGACTTGGAAATAAATATGCTACCTTCACCATCAAAAAATCCTGCAATATATGCTAAATCAGTATCGTTCATACCAACCCAATTTGGTTGGTATGATATAAAAACTTTTCTAGCTTCATATTTGGTGATGCAGATTTATTCGGTTCCATCTCCCTAATAAGGCTCCAAATCGTGAAAGAAGCCCTATAAACACCCCTTTTTTGAGGCGAAACCGAACAATTCTACATCGCCATTCTAATACAACTATGCCTTTATAAGACTATGGGCTCTCATCCCCCCTCACAGGGAGACCTCCCGCCGATAGAGTTAAAACTATATGATAATGTTAAATTTACCGTGTTTGTGTTTATTCCCCTCTAACCTTTTATTTTATTTTTTGATAGGATTGGTTCTTTCCGCTTTAAGTGGAAAAAAGAAGCAAAAACGTAAATTTAAAATTGAAGCTACTTAAAATCGAAAAATTTTTACTCCACACTTGCAATTTTTGGGGGAACGGTTTTATCAGAAATTTTTTATATTTAAATCCTCAAGGACACCATAAACATGCTTCTAAGCTTTTAATGGCGGCTTTCCTTATGGGTGAGGAAAAGGTTGTTAAAAGTGTTTATCATATTTGTCCCTGCCTTTTTAAATATAAGGAGGAATATTTTTGCCTTGGGAGGAGTGAGCTTCACCCATTATCCCTTGTTTTACCTGTCCATGTTGAAATAGATTTGCCTACAAATGATGAGAATGCCTGTTATGATATTCTATATGCTGATAATTCTGGACTAATCCGTTGTGGCTCCACGGGTTTGCCGATTAGGGTGAGAGGGAAATTAGTCTTTGAGGAAGTGTTTAGTGAATTGTACAGGTTGGCTACCAGTCTATTCGATCCCGAGAACATCTGTAGAGAGTGTATGTATAATTTGCTCAGCTTTGAGAAGATTCACAGAAAACTGCTCTTCCTGTTTTTTACGTCAGGTGCCCAAAAATGTGTAGAATTTGAAAGAACATTAAGGGAAACAGTTGAGAAAATGCAATTATGCGAAGGGGACTCTATCGTTAAAATGAAATTCTCTGGTAAAATAAAAGAGGTTTTCAAAAGTAGAATCAAAAAATTGCCCACCGTTTATATTCTTGATGAGAAGAAAAAGGTTGGTGAAATTGTAGGACTTCTCGATAGGAATGAGCTGGAAAAAATTTTGAGAAAAATATTGGGCTTAGACCCTTAATCATTTACCGTCATGAATAACTTCCTTCATGTACTCCATAAACCTCTTAAACTCTGCTTCTGTCCCAGAACCGTAAAGGCTCATTATTTTCTGGTAAGCTTGATATTTTCTTCCCTTTTCTTTCATGAATTTATTCCAAGTATAGGCTCTCAGCCACGCTCTCAGAGAATTGGAGGTGGGATCCAAATTTTTAAGCCAAGGAAATGTGAGTTTCACCTCCACGTTGCCCCCCTCCTTTTCTATAAATTTGTAAGCTCCTTCACCGAAACACTCTGCTACCGCTTTTTTCTGGTCACCAAAAAATTCCATACTTATTGTGCCTAACTCCATTGTTGGTAAACCATCTTCGACAACAAATTGCGGAAGGTCTTTCTCTATATTGTTAATGTCCAATTTAATGGATTCATACTCTTTGGTTCTATCCTCCTTGTTTTTATACTTCTTCCACAGTTCAGGCGCCAAGAGTGCCAATTCTACGCTCATCATCTGTACCTGCCAATAAAGGTTAAACTGAGCCATATACTCTTCCAAAACTTTTTTGGCGGCTTTTTCAATGTCAAATTCTTCTCCGCCCCTCTTTAGAATCTCTTTGAATCGCTCAACCATAGTCTTTGATGGAATTTTCCTCCCAAGAGACTGCAGAAACACATAATTTATCAGTTTTTTAACCGCTGGAGTTTTATCATCATCCCAGAATGCCAAGTCCATGTAGGTTTCCACTAACTCGCTACCACTCTTGAAAAAGGGATCAACGGTAAACTCTTGACAAACCTCCTCCAGAATAACTTTATCCAGCTGAAAAAGCGGGTGTGGGGTTTCAAGAATCTTTTCAAATTTTTTATAATTCTTAACAACCTTTTCCATTTTTTGCTCCAGTTCCCGGAAAATTTCTAGTTTTTTGACTAGTTGCCTTAACTGTTCCTCTAATGCTGGTTTCTCGTCTTTTATGAACTCGATAATTTTCTCTATGGTCTCTCGTTCACTCTTGGCTATGTCACAGATATTCTGGTATGCGTCCTTAACTCCTATGCCTAGCATTACACTCACTGGTGGGATTAAGCTAAAATTAGCTATCGTCTCGCTGAGATTGAAATTAACCTTTTTTTGCTCCTCATTCATAATTTTGTTCCAGACCCAGTTTTTCCTCTGCTCAACATACTTTTTTAGTTTGCCCACAGAATCAATGGAATTTTGCTCCACATCCAGTTTCTTTTCCAGCTTTTCCAGCCTACTTTGGGTTTTTTTCGATTCCTTGGTGTCTTGGGATTTTTTGATGGAACTCAAATTCTTCATTAACTCATCGTAAATACTAGTTATCTCATCTCTCAAATCCTTACAGGTCATCATGTTAATACCTTTCAATTCTCTTGTTAAAGCTTCAACTAAGTTAAAAGAGGTCCAGGCTTGATTTATCTCGCTGATGGCCTTCTGGTAATTTTTGTACAATTCAACTGCAGGTACTGGTATTTTCAAACCTCATCACCCAAAAGTATTCCTCCTAATCCCTCCCCTCGAGCCAACATTTTCCTTATAGCCTCTTGTATGATAGACTTTGCTTCCAAAACCTTTTCCACACTACTGTTTACCGCGATTTCCCTCTCACTCACCCTTTTAATTTCGGTGCTAACATTCTCAAGAATTTTGACATCTTCGTATCCCGTATCCTTCATGATGATTTTAAAAGCGTCGTCCAACTTATCCAAAACCTGTGCTTCCTTCAGAAGGTACCCCAAAGTGGGGTATATTGCGCTCAGCTCTTTTCCCACAAACCCTTTAACCAGTTCTTTCACAAAATCTAGGTATACCAAAGCCTCGGGGTCTTTGATTTCCTGTTCCAAAAGTTTTAAAGCCAGCAAAATTGCTGAGGCGACATCGTCCTTCAGACAGGCGATGGCCTTCTCGTTGATAAAATCTGCGATTTTTGCTCTGAACTGTTCTAAAGGCTCTGGAAATAGTGAGAACACAATATTCTTCTTGTACAGAGCTTCTTGGAGGCTTCGATAGAGCTTATTTGTCCAATCATCTATCTTTTTCCTAATGGTTTCGGTTTTCTTCCTACTGAAAACCTCCTTTGTGAACTTCTCTACATCAAAAACCTCCTCCTTAACTTTCTCAAAGAGCTCTGCTATAACCTCTTGCTCCACCGCTGGGATAACCTCTTTTATGACCTCCAACATTTCATTTTTTATAACACTTTTCTTCTTAAAATCATAAGTCAGGGCCGTGAGGGGAAACTCTTCAGATATTTTGTCCATCATGCTCAAAGAGAGAAATTCCAGGATTTCCTCCTCCCTCTCTGAAACCTCTTTATAAGAAACTGATCCAAACTTTGAACCCACACTATCCAAAAAATTCGCTCCATACCTCATTTTAATTAGAAAATCCTTCCTTCTCGTTCCCCACTCTCTAAGCTTCTCTCTTAACCCATTTTCCCACATGCCGAAATAGCTTCTCGTATCAGCCAGAAGAAGTGGACAGGAGGGATTAATACTGAAGAGTCCCTCAGCCCCAGTGAAGATGATGTGTTTAATCCAAGAATCATAAGACTTATCTGGGCTAGTTTTAAGTGGACCCAAAGTTCTCTGAATTCTCCACTCCGCCCCATCCAATTTGGTGTTTTGAGCTAAGTACAAGTCCTCCAAATATTCCGATATCATTTCCGAGCATATACGCCTACTATCAACAAATCCCTTCTTACCTACATAAAGAGCCCTCAGAATTAGCCCCTGCTCTTTACTCGCCTTGGTACAGGCTCCAGAAAAAACCTTCCAAGCGTCGCCCAATTCTTCAGGACTCTTCACCAATTGGTTCACTTCACCTCGCTTGAAGGCTGAGACGCCAGTCCCTAAAAGAGTATCCAGGGTAGCTTCTCCCCCCACCTCTCTCAATTTTTCAACACAATCATTTAGATGTTTAACTATGCTTGGTAACAGGAAATCTTTGAGAAAAACGAAAAATTCCCTTTTACCTTTATTCTTCTGCTCTAGCATATCAATATCCAAAGAGTAAGAGGCCCCCGGCATTAGTGCAGCTCCAATGTAAAACTCGCGAGGCTCTCCAGCAACCTCGAATTCTTTGACGCACCAACCAATTCCGCCAGAAGCATTAATTCCTCCAAAGAACACATCCTTGGCGGAGCCAGAATGCTCCCTTATAGCCTGCTCCAATGCAAAAACCAAGCCTGTGGACATGTCAATATCATTGGTTTTCCCGCCGCCAACAGTATAGATGGATATTCCTGTTTTGCCGTCGCCAACAAGAATTTCAAGTATCCCAAAATTGCTACGGCGAGGAGACCCGCTTTTAGCTGGTTCTTCACATTCTACGCTTTCCAAAACTGGACACCCAAAACAATTCGATATCGCTTCCTCAAAATATAAAATTATATCTGCATCATAAAAGCTTATTGTTATCAACAAAGCCAACCAAAAACTTAGTTACCTCTCACCAAAAAGCGATAGTTTACAGAAAAACTATCTCAGAACCTTTTTTTAAAGGCGGTGACCAAAACTATATACTCTATCCTCCACTTTTGCAGTCTAAATTTATGAGTTTGATTAATATTTAGAACGAGAACTCACCAATCCTCAAACACTTCGTCTTCTAACTCCAAATATTCTTGGAGTTCCTCTGTTTCATCCATTTCCTGTGGGCGACCCTTAACTCTTTTGGCCCTTTTTCTTCTCTTCTTGGACGGTTTAGGCAAACAAGAACCTCCAGAGTTTAGGTGTATATATGTTATCCTCATCTACTATATAAATTTATAATTAATCTAACAAACAGCTTCTCCGCAGATACATATTTTGATTTAGTGATGCGTCCTAGATTTTTCCGCTTTTCTTAAGCTTTAGAGCTACGTCCTTAAGCCCCAGCCGTAATAGGGTTCGCTCAGTCGGTACACCTCTACTGTCCCATCCCCTAAGCCTATAGTAGGTGTCCAAAAGATTGTCGTATTCTTCCCTGTGAAGCAATTTTCCCTTCAGTGGACCAGTGGGCACAGGGTCGCAGAAAAATCTCTCTGGGGGATAGTCATCCTTCCTTGAAATTCCCTTTAATATATTAATGGCGCGTGTCAGGTTGTAGATGGCTTCTGAGCGTTCAAGAAGCTTCTTCAATGTGGTTTTGACTCCGGTTACCGCAGTGTAGAAGTCTGCGTAGATGTTTTCGTCCACTGATAGCTCTATCCACTCCAATCTGCAAACTCCCAAACAGTCGAACAGAGGTCTTATGTGCTGGTGATATATTACCAGTTTGGCCCTCTCCTCCGCAGTCCACTTGTTCTGCATTTCTAAATCCTTGGAAATAACCCACGCCCTAGAGTGATGCGCCCCCACATCACAGGTGGCATAAGCAAGCGCCATTCCTGGAGAGGCCCTCGTATCATAAGCGCTCTGTTCCAACCCCTTAGCTTGGATGGCGAAGGGCTTCATTTCCCGCCACTTTTCTGTCACCGCCCTCACTCCCTCCGCAACTATGTCGCCTATCCCCTCCCTCTTGGCAATCATTTCAAGAATTTTGAGCAGCGCCTCGCCGTTTCCAAATTTTAGCTCTATTCCCCCCGTGTCCTCTTTGGTTAGGATTCCCTTCTCATAGGCCTCCATTAGTAGGCCAACTAGATTTCCAGAGGATATTGTGTCTATTCCCAAGTCGTCGCAGAGATTATTGGCTTTAATCACCGTTTTAAGATCTTTGATTCCACAAGCCGAACCCAACATTGCGGCGGTCTCATATTCCGGCCCCTCCACCACCACTTTAGTATTCCCTTCCTTGATCACACAGTAGTTTCCGCAGGTCATGGGACACGCAAAACACGCCCTATCAGTGGTTTTCACCTCCTCCATTTTATCTCCCCCTATCTCCTCAGCATGTTCAAACATAGTTTCTTGAAAGTTTCTCGTGGGCAAAACCCCCCTCTCATTGGCCCAAGCTATAACTTGCAGTGTGCCTTGCCTCTGCCAAATGTCCAGAAACTCATTCTCATAAATCGAATTGAACGAATCGTAAGCGATTTCCAAAAACTTATCTACATCTGCAACCGGTATATCCTTAAATCCCCTGACCACTATGGCTTTCAATTTTTTGGAGCCCATAATCGCCCCCATGCCTGTTCTTCCCGCATTCCTACCATAGTCCGAAGTTATACAAGCAAACTTCACCAGTTTTTCTCCCGCAGGGCCAATGGATAACACATGGATACCGTTATCCCCAATATCCTTCTTTAACCGTTCCTCAGTGGCCAGCGCCCCCATCCCCCAGTATTCCTCCGCGTCCCTGATTTCCACATCGCCATCGTCAATCATAATGTACACGGGTTTTTTGGAAACTCCGCTTAGTGCGATAGCATCGTAACCCGCCTGTTTAAGTTCAGCGCCAAAGGCTCCCCCCACACTGCTATCGGCATAGATTCTTGTGGCGGGAGAAATGGAAACTATGGTCATTTTCCCAGCAGAGGGAATCAGGAGGCCGGTGAGAGGGCCGGAAGCAAAGAACATCAAATTATCTGGACCCAAGGGGTCTACGTCAATACCCGACTCCCAAACTTTTCTGGCGCCCCAACCTCTTCCCCCTATGTACTTAATAGACCAATCCTTCTCCGGCTTTTCTTCGCCAATTTTTTCCTTGGACAAATCTATCCTTAAAATCCGGTTCATATATCCACCCATCAATTTACCCTTTCCCTCCTAATCTTTAGACCGGTTCCTGCGGCTTCCTGACCTACTTTCTTATCGGGGAACAAACACTATAGCTCCTTTTGGACATATTAGACACTGGGGGTCCCCGTTGCACAAATCACATTTTAAAGGGTAAGGAATGTCTGAATGCGTAAAGAGGGCTTCGAAGGGACATGCTTCTAGGCATTTTCTACACCCGGTACATTTTTGAGGGTTGAGCTTAACTGTTCCCTGCTCAATGGTGATAGCCCCCTCAGGACATGCTTCCATGCATGCTGGTTCCTTACACTGTCTACAAACCACGGGCTTATTTATTCCAGGTTCAGGGAAAAGAGTTTGCACCCTGATTCTTGATTTCTTGGGGTTGTTTACTTTAAAATGATACAAACTGCAAACAAGCTCACATATGTGGCAGCCCGCACATTTTTCGGGTATCACCTTTAAAGTCATCTGGAAATTTTCTTGGCTCAATCGTGGACCATCCCTTTAATTTTCATCTAGATAAATAGTTAGCGGCTATGAAAGCTTTTCGTATATGCCTAAAATAATTTTTCTAAAATTTTGTAGTCATATTGGTGTTTATGATTCCTTTTCCGCTTCTGTTGCTTCCCTTAATTTCTTTAGGACTTGGTCTTTGGTCTTCTGATCTCTAAACACTAGTTTTCCTTCGGAGGATATGTAGAGTTTAGGGGTTTCAGCTTCTATAAGTGGCCCCACTTTTCTGAAGTCGATATCCTGTCTCGCCCTTAATCCCTTTATGGCGCCAAAAACATTGTTCCCCTCTAATGTGATTTTTTTTATTCCCTCCACTCCGCTAAATTGTGAGTCGCATGCAAAAGCCACTTTTTTGACTGTGTCTTTTTCCGCAAATTCTTGCAAAACATATGGCGGGAAAGTGTCAGGTTGGAATTTCGTTTTTAGTGCTTTTTCTAGGGCTCTTTTGAATTTTTCACCTTCTTTCTCAGACTCCGCATCTATTAGCAGTGTCTTTTTCTCCACGTCTAAAATGGATCTTACACGGGCTAGTCTATTCACCACATTATACTTAAAACCCCATTGTTCTATTAACATGGGCTTATCCTCGTAAGAATATACTATGTAATACTCCTTATTTTTTGAAATTTCATAAATGTTGAGAAATGATTTATAACTGTTTTTTTTCAGGATACCGTTAAGAGAATTTTCCAAGTCTTTGACATCGATGTTCCTGATGGAATTTGAATAGCTGTAAACCGACCACAAACCAAATTTTAAAGCCAAATTCATATCGTAGAGAAGCAGAAGTTCTAGAAACTTCGCTACTACCAATTCTCGTCCATCTAGTATATTTATGATTTCGTCGATATCTAAATTTTCAAAGATTCCAAACCCCCAACCAGAAACCAGTCTCCGGATCACCTTTTTGCTCAAAGGCTTAAAGAGAATCTGCAGAACATCTTTACTCAACTTTACCATTTTGCGTTCCGCGTAACTCAAGAAACTCACCGTGGAAACCCATTTTTAACACGAACAGGAAACAACCCTATAAAACTCAAATCCTACCCTTCTAAAATAAGTTTAATTTCTACTATTGTAAATAATCTTTTGGAGGTCTAGATTCTCACCGAAATATTTTTCCCAATAAAAATCTAAGATTTAGTTACTTAAATTTATAACTAATAAAATGAATTGATTCACATATCTCCATGTTCCCTGTTGGGGATGATTCAATGATAATAGATGCTCATATTCATCCTTATTTTAATAGAACTGGAACTAAGGGACTGGGGTTTGTGGGGAACTTGGAAGGGGTACTAGCCTATTACTCATTAAATTATCTGAGGAACGAGTTTGGTGTTAAAAGACTTGGATACTACCTTATGGAACGCATGTTCAGAAACGGTATTGGAAGAGCAGTAGTGTCGCCATTTTTTCCATACATAACGCCCATTGTGAAGAGTTTGATAGACAGGTTCCCGGACACCTTTATGGGTTTCTGCTGCGTGGATCCCCACGATCCTAAGGCGGGGCAAATTCTAGAATTCCATATAAGGCAAGGCTTCAAGGGCTTAAAGCTTCATGCCGTGCACCAAAATTTCTGGCCGAATGAAGCCATGCACATCTGGGAGAAGGCTGAAAAGCTCAATATTCCCGTCCTCGTCCACTCCGGAAAAATATGGCAGAATGATACAGACAACTCCAATCCCCTATACTACAGAGAAATTATTGATCAGTTTCCAAGATTAAAACTTATTATTGCACACTTGGGCGGAACCTTCGAGAAGGAGGCGTTAGAGTTGGCAAAGAAATATGATAACGTCTACTTAGACACATCCGGCGGAACAGCCGAAAAAGTTATGATTGCCATAAAGGCCTTAGGCAGTGAACGGATCATTTTTGGAAGCGACATGCCATTTATTCCCCACGGCGATCCACAGTACGAGGTCAACAAAATTCGAAATTTAAATGTAAGCAACGAAGAAAAGCAACTTATTCTAGGTCAAAACATTTTAAGACTAGTCAAACGCTAAATCACCAGTCCACAAGCACTACCAAACACAGTGCCGCTACTTTTATTTTGAGGCAGGACAAGTTATCTCTCAGCATTATAATTTGACATATTTGTAAAAGGCGCAGTGTAAATCCTTCATTATGGTGTATCTAAAATCTATGGAAGTTTTCCCTATCACTGATTCCTCCACTGCCTGCATAGCGCCCGCAAACAGCTCCTTGTTTCCCTTCTCGAAGGATTCCAAAAGTTTTTCGCTGGCCTTAAAAATTGGATTCTCCAAAAGCTCAGAAAAGCGGTCCCTTTTCCCCTTAATAAACTCTATGGCTTTTCTCGGGGGCTCAAGCAGATTTATTAATATGGACTGCGCAACCATATCAAAAACGTAATCTGCGGCCCTCTTAAAATCGCCTGCCCTAAGAAGCGAACTGACAGAATCAGCGGCACTCCTCGCTGCGTCCTGCAAATCCTCTCTAACATTCTGTACCATAGCCTCAAAGGCCTCTACATCCTTACTACTAGGCGCACTAAGATATCTCTCAGACAAAATATAACCTCCAAAACACAAAACCGATAATAAAAAATAACTAACTATCTTTTTTAACATTATCGGCAAATAAACCAACTCCAAACATCAGTATTTGAAAATTATTTTCTTTTCTTTCTGGCTTCTGTTGGGGGATTGCCGCGGCTCCGCTGCTTCTTGGGGTGTGGCTCTCTGGTTCTGCGGTTTCTTCGTGTTCTTTCCGCCCCTCCTTGGGGCCTTCCATCGTCTGGGGCGGGTGTCTTCCTCGGGCTTCGGCCGGCTCGGGCCATCACCTCCCTCTCCGCCACCGCAGGTGGCGGTCTTCTCCGCGGCGGGGGTGGCTTTCCCCACGTCGCCGCGAACGCTTGGAGTGTCTGCGTGTGGAGGGGGTTGCTCTCCGAGACTGCTTGGAGCAGCTCCACAGTCAGGGTGGCTGTTCCCGGCGCTGCCTCCGCGAGGAGGCGTCGGAGGGTCTGAGCGAGGGTTGTTAGGGCGTCTCTGAGGGAGATGAGGGCCACATGCTCTAGGGTGTGGGAGAGGTGCTTCGCCATGTCCTCTGCTCTCGGGGGGTTCTCCCCGGTTCTCTCGAGCTGCTAGGTGTTGTAGAGGGCGAGGGCGATGGCTGCGAGGTAGAGGCGCACCTTGAGCGAGCTGCTCTTGCTCTTCCCCTCGAAGTGGTTGCTGTCCCTAAAAGCCGTTCTCTATCCTCCACCTCCCCCTGTAGAGCTCCCTGTGCAGGCCCTCCTCCCACAGGCCGGGGGTCGTGTACCAAGCGTGGTGGGCGTCCAGAACCCTCCTGAGCGCGGGCTGGTACTCCCTCCTGAGCCTCTCCCTAGCTTCTTCGGCGTTCTCCCCGTACCTTCCGAGG
>JAHQXB010000130.1 GCA_029856435.1 Candidatus Jordarchaeia archaeon | reverse complement strand
CTCCTAGGGGAATTGGACAAAGAGGAGTAGGGCGGTTCGAAAACCAGCAGCTTCACGAGGCAGTTCACCCCCCAACCACCCCCTCTTTTTTCCAAGCCAAATCCAACCTTCTGCGGGGCGCTGTCCTAGTTTTGAAGCGTCATAAAAGGCTGAAAACTGTTGGGAAACTAACAGTCACCACCCCCAACACTGCACTTCGAAAAATTCTGCCAAAACCAAGAGGGAGATACAAACTTTTAAAAGCTCCTCACATATCTGGGGCGTAGAGAGGCAAAGCAAAAAAGACTCTTTATTAATAAAGCATCAAATGGGTGTTTAGCTCTTGGGAGCCGACCTGGTGTTATATGCTTCCTTTCCCCGAAGGGAGGGCTATTTTGGCTTTTTTGGGGTGGGAAGCATTAGCCAGAAAAGCCTTCCTTCGTTTAGAGCCCCAGTATCCGTTACTTAATCACAACAGCTAAATACATACAGCATCAACAAGTTAAATATTTTCTGATACGCAAAAATTTTGGAGAGAACCCTTTTTTTAGCTTTTTTAGGAAGGATGAGAATTTACAAAAATAGCTTTTGCTAATAGAATGTGAAATGACTCGCCAGCACTTAAACCCATTTTCCTTTATTTGCTACAAAAACATGTTATCATACTTATCCCAAACGCGTAAATGTATGAACCTTCACATGAAAAACCGAATTTTTCCTATTCACTTGGGACGCGTAAGGTAATGGCGTTTATCTGTAATTCGTAAGTGTATGTAGGTTATCAAGAACGCTCTATTGTATTTATGTTTTTAACATTCCAAAAAGTGGAGGGGGATGGTGTTTTTCCCTCACCTAGAAGTAGGATGGTTAAGCGGTGGAGGTGAAACAAAACAAATTTAACATCATCGAGTCAAATATGTATACGATTGGAAGGTTTTGGAGTTTGGATTTCTGAATTTTGGCTTGGTGGTTTAATGGTTAGTAAAGAGGATTTAAAGAAGGCCCTACTTTACCTTTTGTCGCATCATACAGAGGAGCATCTTGACAGAACTATTGGTTTGAAGATTTTGGGTCGGAAGATCCATCTCTGTGCCCGGTGCACCGGTACTACTCTGGGATTTATCACCGGAATAGTGTTATTGTCATTCTCAATTGTTCCAAATTTGGGGGAGTATTTGAGCCTGTTTTTGGCGATTATTCTGGCTATGCCCGCCATGATTGATTGGTGGACCCAGAGCGCCCTTGGCAGGGAGAGTAAAAATTACATTAGGCTGCCCACAGGCTACTCCTTGGGTTTCGGAATAACACTGTTAAAGTTTGCCAGTCTGACATTGACCATAATAACGATTATCATATTCTTCGCATTCGCCGCCTTTGCCCTGTATCGGAGAGTAATCAGAGAGTATGGCCCAGAATCAGAAAAATATGTGGGTTCAAAAAGTCGGGATGAATAATAAAATTTTTACAAGGTAAATATATTATTGTATTCGAATTTTTGGGCTTGGTGTTAGATATGGAATCTCTTGATTCACTTCTGTCCCGCTACAAAAATGCTAGAAAAAGAGTTGTGGAAATCCCGGTGGTGAAATCCATCTTTGACTATTTTAAAAATGAGGAATGGGTGAGGGTTGTCGCCGTAGTTAAGATGGGGGGAGGAGTGGTAATGATTAAAAAACCAGTAGTTGTTAGGGACGCCTACGGCCTGCCTATGAGTATGGATGGTTGGATCCTCGCCGGGGGAAAACCAGAACCTCACGAGAGTTACGAGGAGGCTGTTATTAGGGAAATAAGGGAGGAGTTGGGCCTGGAGGTCGAAGTGGAGAAGCTTTTAGGGGTTTACATTTTCCGCTTCTTAAACCAGGGACAAAAGGTAGACGCAAAACTAATCGCCTTTTCTACAAGAACCATAGGGGGAAAATTGAAACCCGGAAAAGAAGTGCAAGAGGCAAAACTCTTTGAAAAAATAAGAGAAAAAGACATTCTACAAGTACCAGACTGGTGGTACGGATTCCAAATCGAAATGCTAGAAGATGCAGGCATCTCCATATCGAAACCCGAAAACTAGAAAAACCAGAAACACAACCAACCGCGTAAGAAACAGCTTAACTCTTCCAACAATATCCCCAAGAAGTCAACTTTCCCCTAGCCCCCTCTCCTAGCTGCGCTTCTCCTCTATGGTTTCTCAAAGTTTTTACCTACAACTTATGGGGCGGAAGGCACAAGGATCAACGCTTCTCACTGTTAAAGAGGAATTCTAATTCTATTATTCCTTAAAGGGGAAAAAGAAAAGAGTGACAAGGACTGCTATTGTTAGAGACAAATTTAATTAGTTATTAAGTGAATGTTTGGAAGAAAGTTAAAAATAGAGGTGCGCTTGATGAGAAGAGTCCAGTTTGAGGGTAAAGAGCTGCGAATGGTGGTTTTTGACTTTGACGGGGTTTTATACGATGGAGACAGCCACAGCGTAGAATTGGCAAAAAGTTTGGGAATACAGAATGAGGTTGGAAGGATCCTTAAAGATTTGAGATCTAGGAAAATTTCCTTTGAAGAAGCCATAATTAACTCTGCAAAGTATTGGGAGGGTGTGGAGGTTGAGAGAGCCCTACAACTGATGAAAGAACTCAAGCTAAGGGTGGGAGCAGAGGAAACCATTCAAAAACTGAAGAAGGCGGGATACCTAGTTGCCCTTATAAGTTGTGGCGGCAGCAACACTGCACTTCAAGCCATCAAGCAAAAATTGGGACTAGATTATGTTTACAGCCACTCTGCGGAGGTTGTGGATGGCAAGTTTACCGGCAGGCTCACAGCTCCACCAGTGGACGCCGTGAAAAAAGCAGAACTATTCCTAAAAGTAGCCCAAGAAGCAGGACTTGACCCCTCAGAATGCGCAGTCATAGGCAACGATGAGATGGACATACCCATGTTCATGAAGGCAAAATACAGCATAGCAGTCAACCCATCAGAAGCCCTCAAAAAACATGCCAAAATTATCCTAAACTTGAAAGATATGAGAGAAATACTTCCCTACCTCATTGTGGAAGATTGAAATCAGAAAAAAATCATCAATTTGTGAGGATAGTCTTCGGAAAAATAGTTGCTAGGTTGTCTTTTTAGATTTCTTTGTAGAGTACTCTGCCACATAAGCTATATATTTTAGGAAGGCTTCAATCACGCCTTTCTCATACTGCTCCTCTTGAACCAGTTTATCCTCCATTTTGAGAATTTTTCCAATCGTTTCCTCAAAAACTTGGGCCTGGAATCCCAGGTTATGACCAATAGAATTCATCCATCTCTCCTCATACTTGGAGAGAAAAGCGGCGGAAAAGTCTTTACTCTGAACAGCCTCAGCCGCAGTTATACCAGCATCCATACCCGCCCTCACCGCGAAAAAAATACCTTCCCCAGTTACTGGTGAAACCATACCCGCAGCATCCCCAGCCACCAATATGCCCGTGGAATAACTGGGAGTAAAGAAACGCCTATAGGGCACAAAAGCACCGCGCCTCAACATCACTTCGCCTCCCTCCAGAAATTGAGCTGCAGCAGGGTGCCTCATAAAATATTCCAAATACTCTGACGGCTTTCTATTCATCATGCCCGCCGCCGAACCCACACCCACAGAAAGCATACCATCCTTGGGGAAAATCCAGCCGTATCCCAAGGGAGCTATATCTTTCCCAGTGAAAATCACGTACGAGTCTCCGAACCTCTCCTCAATGGTGTCGTTGTCCATCTCCATCTCCACACCCATACAGAAACCCATATTATCAAGCCAAGTCTCCCCCCTTTCCTTAAACCACCTGTCCCAAAAACCACATTTTTTCGCTATTCTCGAGTAAGCTCCATCACAAGCAATAACCACATCGGCAAAAATTTTCTCCCCCTCACTCGTGACCACTCCCTTAACGCTCCGCCCCTCCACGATAACGTCATTGACATGTACGCCTTCTTTTAACTCAGCTCCCGCGCCAACAGCCATCTTTGCAAGGTGATAGTCAAATCGATCTCGGTAAACTCCCCAGTAGGCACCGGGAACCGGAAAGTTTTGCTTCTCATACTTCGGTGGAGTGCAAAAAGTGATTGAAGTATATTTCCTATCCAGAACATTCTGAGGAATGTTGAGTTTGAGAACCACCCAGTTAGCCACGTTGCCCCCGCAAAGCTTGAATCGAGGCAGCCTCTGTTTCTCCAAAATAAGGGTGTGAGCCCCACCCTCCGCGGCCTTCATAGCCGCCATACTTCCAGCGGGACCAGCCCCCACCACCACTACATCATATTTTTGAACCATTCAAACCAACCGCTCCTTTCAATAATTGTGCAAAAGACTGGGTTAGGTCAGGTAGTTTAAAGCTGTATGGGTGTATATTTTTGCGGCGTTTACCACTTGTTCCACTTCAACGTATTCTACCTCTGAGTGGGCAACCTTTATTTCTCCGGGTCCGAAAATTACGCTTGAGATTCCGGCCTCTGAGAATATTGCAGCGTCTGTGCTTCCACACCTCCCAGTATACTCCACCCTTCCCAAGACTTGTTGTGTAGCTTGTGCCAAATGTTTAATGAAACGGTGATCAAGGGAGGTTTTCAGGGGTTGAAGATCAACTGCTGGCACGGTAACAGTGGCGTCCAGTTCTGGATCCTCTTTCTTTAATTCGTCAATTATGTCTTGGAAATCAGCTATAATCTGCTCCAAGGTTTCTCCGGGAACCACCTCTCTATCTATGACCAGAGTACACCTGTCAGGAACTATGTTCGGTTGAGTTCCACTCTTTATGATACCCACATTATAGGTTGGAGGCCCCACCACGGGATCAGCTCTCTCCGCAAAAATTTTGGGAAGCTTCTCCCGCATTCTAACAATTATTTTGGCAGCCTTCTCTATGGCGTTTATTCCCTCATGGGGGGTGCTTCCATGAGCGGCCTTACCCCTAACACTTATTGTGGCAAAGGTAATTCCATACCCCCCGTGTGTGATGACCAGACTGGTTGGTTCTCCAACAATGGCGCAGTTCGAGGTTGGTCCACGTTCCACTATTCTCCTCGCCCCCGCGCTTCCCGTCTCCTCCCCAGAAACACCAGTGAAGAGTAGGCTTCCCTCAAGTTTCACTCCCGCTTTGTGAAGCGCTGCCAGTGCCGCTGCCATGGCTGCCAGAGCCGCCTTCATGTCACATGAACCCCTACCATAAAGTTTTCCTCCCCTTATCACGGGATCGTAGGGTGGTATGGTCATATTTGTAGCGAGCACCGTGTCAAGGTGGCCATTAAGCATGAGTGTGGGTCCAGCGTCTGGGTCTCCTATTCGGGCTATTATGTTTGCCCCTAAGCCCACCCTCTGGATTTCTGAAGGTATTCCATATTTTTCAAAGAAAGATGCTAGGGTTTCAGCTACCTTTCTTTCTCCCCCCTTCACGTCCTTGGAGCTGGGTATTCTCACAAGTTCCTGAGTCAAATTGATTATTTCACCTTCTTTAAGGTGTTTTTGGACTTGTTCCCAACTCAATTTTAAATCCTCCACATTTTAAAGTGTTCAACACCGAATTCATTTTCCTAAGAAATTTTGGTGGGATGGCACTTAATTTTTCTTTTTTAGGGTTTTTTCTGGGTTGTGGCTTGTGGTGTTTCTTTTTTCTGCTGAGCGTATTTCTCAATTACTGATACAAATATGTTGAAGGCTTCAACGAAGCCCTTCTCGTACTGTTCATCCTTCTCTTTTTCATCCTCCAAGGCTAGAATCTTTCCCACAGTGTTCTTAAAAATCTGGTCCTGGAAATCTAAAATGTTTCCCACAGATTTTACCCATCTCTCCTGGTACAGTGATAGGAATTCGGCGGAAAAATCGCCGCTGTTTACGGCTTCTGCAGCAGTAACTCCAGCGTCCATACCCGCCCTTACCGCGTAATAAACACCCTCACCGGTGATGGGTGAAACCATACCTGCAGCGTCCCCGGCAATCAGTAATCCTGAAGTGTAGCTTGGTTTGTAAGCATTCCTTATGGGAATCCAAGCTCCCTTTTGCAGAATGACCTCTCCGCCCTCCAGTAGCTTTGAAGCTATGGGGTTATTCTTTATGAAGTGGTTCATGTATTCGGTGGGTTTCTTCTCCAGGGTTTTAGCCATAGAGCCCAAGCCCACTGAAACATTCTCTCGTTTTGGAAAAATCCAGGCATACCCCATAGGAGCAATATCGCGACCCGTGAAAATCATGTAGCTGTCGCCAAAACGCTCGCTAACCACCTTCTCCCCCAGCCTCACCTCCATACCCAAACAGAAAACCATCTGATCCTTCCAGGTTTCACCCTTCTCCTTGAACCAAACATCCCACATCCCACACTTTCTCGCAACAGTTGAGAGCGCACCATCGCAAGCCACCACCACATCGCCCTCAAACTTCTCCCCCGTCTTAGTGGTGACCCCTTTAACGTATCCCTCCTTCCTAATCACACCGTCCACACAAGTATTCTCTTTTAGCTCCGCACCCTTTTCCAAAGCTAATTTAGTAAGATAGTAGTCTAGCGCGTCCCGGTAAACGCCAAAATATCCCAATCCGCCAAGGTTTATATCGTGGCGTTCATAACTTGGGGGAGTAAAGAAGGATAAAACCCGGTACTGCCTCTCCAAAACATCTTCGGGTACTTTCAAGTGTCTAACTACCCAGTTTGCTATTCCACCACCGCAGAGTTTAAACCTTGGAAGGCGATGCTTCTCTAAAATAAGGGTTTTCGCTCCACCTTCTGCAGCCTTCATAGCCGCCATACTTCCAGCGGGACCAGCACCCACAACAATCACATCATATTTGCGAGTCATCAAACCCGCTCCACAAATTCGACTCCTTTACCGAAAAGTTACTAGAATGAATTATGAATTTCCCATCTAATTTATAAGTTTACCTTTGGATGATGAAGATTGATTCGGCAAAAAGGAAAGAAAATAAAAAATGGTCTGAGAATTTTGTACAGAGGCTGTTTTAGTCTTTTTTAGCTTTTTCCTTGCGCTTCAGTATCCATTCAATTATCCACTGAGTGTAGCCAACTATGGCTTCTAACAGCCTTTTCTCGTAGAGTTCGTGGCGTAGTTTCTCATCCCTAACTTCCAAGGCTTTGCCCACAGTATCTAGGAATAGTTTCTCTTGGTAGAGCAACTGTTCTCCCATTACACCCAACCATCTTTCTTCATAGTGGGATAAGAAATGTGTAGAGACGTCACCAATGTTTACCGCTTCGGCGGCCGTTGCACCAGCTTCCAATCCCGCCCTAACAGCGTAGTAGATTCCCTCCCCCGATATTGGAGAAACCATGCCCACCGAGTCTCCCGCAAATAGCACCCCATTGCCGTAGCTTGGCCGCTGACAATGCCTTATGGGCAACCAAGCACCACGCCGAAGAACTATTTTGCCACCCTCTAACAGTTTGGGTAGGACAGGATGTTTATTTAGGAAATAGTCCATGTAGCTCCACGGCTTCTTGTTCATGGAGAACAAAAAAGACCCCAAGCCCACCGAAACGGTTTCCCTCTTTGGAAACAGCCACCCGTATGCTAGTGGTGCTACCTCTCTCCCAGTGAAAAATAGGTAGTTATCATCAAACCTCTCATCAATGATTTTTTTGTCCATTTTAACTTCCACACCAACACAGAACCACATGTGATCCCTCCAGTTTTCGCCCTTCTGGCCAAACCACAACTTCCAGAAACCTGATTTCTTCGCCACAATCGAGTGGGCACCATCACATCCTATAATTATGTCTCCTCTGAAAACTTGACCATCCGAAGAAACGACACCTTTAACATATCCCTCCTCCATAATCACATCTCTTATGTTTATTCCCTCTTTGAACTCTGCACCAGCTTCCATGGCCATTTTAGTCAGACAGTAATCAAACTTGTCTCTGCACACCCCGAAGTACCCCAGCCCAGGCATAGGAAAAACCTGCCCCTCATAATTGGGAGGAATATAAGTGACAATGTTTTTGTACTCCCTCTCAATGACGTCTTCTGGTATGTCAAATTTTCTCATAATCCAATTGGCAACCCCACCCCCACAGAGCTTATATCTCGGCAATTCCGCTCTCTCAAGGAGGAGGGTTTTTGCGCCTCCCTGAGCCGCCTTCATAGCAGCCATGCTGCCTGCTGGCCCCGCTCCCACCACTATAACATCATATTTCTGCATTTATATCCGCCCTCTAAATCTGAGAAATGTTGGAAGGTCATTCATGTTTTTGATGAAAATTTTTCTAAAAGGGTTGAATTTTCGGTCACTTAATGTTTAACAGTTTTTGTGCGTTTTCTCCCAGGATTTTTCTTTTAAATTCCTCGCTTATTGGCAGATTTTTTACGGCTTGTATCCCAATGTTGAAGGGTGTGAATGGGAAATCTGTAGCGAAGAGTAGCTTGTGTTCTATGCCGTTGTCTGTGTAGGCGCTCCAGGGGAAGTAAGGGTAGAGGCTGTACCAGACGGAAACATCCAAGTAAACGTTTTCGTGACGTAGGGTTAGTGACCAGGCGTCCATAAACCAGGGTGCACTGAGGTGGCCCATTATGATGATGAGGTCTGAGTATCTTCTGGCTACTTCATCTATGAGCATGGGGTGCCCATACTTGGCTACGGAGGTGGGAACGGAGGCTTGGTGACCGGCGTGAGTCCACACCGGTATGTTTAGATCTAGGGCTTTTTCCCATAGTGGGTCGTATTTTCTGTCGCTTATGTCGAATTTTTGTAGGGGTGGCACAAGTTTCAATCCCTTCAGTTTGAGGTCTTTGACGGCGTGCTCTAAGGCTTGAACTGCATCTTTTCGGCGGGGATCCACAGATGAGAAGCCTATGAGTTTTTCGGGAAACTTGTTCCTCATTCGGGCAATATCTTCATTTGTACCCAGCTGTACTCCATATTCTGTGGTCATGTCCATGGGTACAATCACAGCTTTGTCTATTCCCGCAGAGTTGAAGGCTCTTACGAAGTCCTCAATGGTTTGGTTCTGGTGTAGGAACAGGAATCCGTTTATGACCATTTGAGACCTTGCAGTCTTCGCCCGTTCTCCAAAAAGGTTTTTGATAAGGGTTTGGGGGTCGGGTGTGGGCGTCAAATCTTTGCATACAGGATGGGTGTGAACATCTACAATCATTCAAACATTTCTCCACTTCTAGTGATGACTGTAATATTTCCTAAACAATTATTTAAGTTATTTGTGGTTTGGGAATGGTGATGTAGATTAGTCCGATTCCACACCTCATTTTGAGGCTCTATAATTGGAAAAGAAGCCCTATGAAAGCTTCCTTCGAAGGCGAAATTGGACGAATCTACACCGCGTTTGGGAATGGCATAAAAAACTCTTCTAAGGGTGGAAAAGGGATTCTGTTCTTGCATGGTGAAAGCCAAATTAGGAGATACACCTTCTGGAAATAATTGGTTGGAGTGTCTTATGGATGTCTTATGGATGTTTGGAAGTGGAAGGGGAATATATGCATAATGGTTCTGGGAGCCTTTAATGCTGAGTCTCTTTCGGGAGCTACGCCTCCCTACAAGTGGGTTTATGATCCTTGGTCTATTTTTGTTACATTTATGTTCTATGGGCTTTCCCTGCTGGTTATTGAGGATTTGGTTTCCCGATACTCTCTGGACTACCGCAAACTGCTCCTAATAGGATTTATATATGGAATCCTGGAGGAGGGTTTTTTGGCTCTCACAAACCTCTTGCCCGGGTATTCCCAGATTGCAGTGGGCTATGGGCGCTACTTGGGTTTAAATGTGCCTTGGGCGGTTTTCATTTCAGAGTTCCATGCAATATACACTGTAATTTTAACCTTCATCATAGCGGACATTATCGTACCTAGGAAAAAAGTGGGTCCCGTGCTGTCCAAATGGCAGTATGCTCCAGTTCTGGGATATTTAGCAGTGCTTTATCTGCTTGTTCCAAATTATGTTTTGAATATGGTCAACACCAGCCAGCATTTCGCCTTCCTGCTTTTTAGACCCCAGTTCTTTCTCGACAATTTCATTCTAATAAATTCTGCGAGGTTTTACCCCACTTGGGAGTCCATAGTCATTCAGCTGGCGGCAATTTTGGTATTGCCCCTACTCGTCATACGCCTGCGGTGATGCAGAATCGTTCGGTTTCGCCTCAAAAAGGGGGGTGTTTATAGGGCTTTTTTCACGATTTGGAGCCTTATTAGGGAGATGGAATCGAATAAATCTACATCACCTACGCCTGCCCACACTAAATTTAACTAGTTCTAAGAAGAGATTTGTGGGTTGGAAAGTCTACGTCGCTTTAGTTTTGGTTTTTGAGTTAATGTTCTGGACACCCTACATTCTGAAGTTTTTTGGTGGTTCGGACTTTTTGGCGGTGCTTACTATTTGGTTTTACCCTTTGCTTTTTGGAAGCTGATTCTATCCAGAATTAGGAGGGATGACGCATTTAACCAGAGGAAGGTGGCGGGGATGGCTTTGACTCTACTTTTGTTCTTTGGAGGCGCGGGCATAATAGTTTATTGTGTTATGGGAGATCTGCTTGGCCTCATAATAATTATTATTGCCCTGTGGATCGAAGTTGAGCTTGTGACGCGCAAGCACTTGCTGCGACTTTTTAAGCGTTAAAAAATAGAGATAGTGGTTATCCACTGAATGGGGGAGCTTGTGGCTCTCCACCCTCCCTTTTCTTCCATAATTGGTGAATTCTTATTTTTTGTAGTTTTGCCAGTATTCAGAGTTTATTAGAACTTTTAGGATGTCGCGAGTGTTGTTGATTACTCCTTTCAGAGCGTTGTTTACTGTTTCGAGTGAAAGAAGGGCTTTGGGTTCAATGGGTTTTTCCATTTCTGTTTTTCTTATGTCTTCTCTGAGCTTGTCCAGTTTCTCCAGTTTCCTTAGGGCTTCGAGGGCGGCTTTGGGATTTTTCTGGGAGCCCGCCACTAGGACATCGTTTGTCAAGGAAGCTATTTCTTTGTTGAATTTTGAGTGGAGGTTTAGTACCTCGCCGGGTATCTTGAATTTTCTTAGTGTCTCTACTTGTTGGGCGATCTCCGTTGAAGCGTCTGCGATTCTTTCTATGCTTCTGATGATGGTGCTCCAGCCTATAGCTGCGCCGTTGGAGTCTAAGCCGATTCTTCTGGCAGTAGCCTTATCGCGCAGTCCCACCGCCAGTAATCTTTGCGTGAGTAGGTAAAGGCGGTCCACCTCTTCGTCCTGCGCCTCAATCTCCTTCACCTTTTCGGGGTTTAGGTCCACGATGGAGCTTGTAGCATTTTTGAACATCGATGTAGAAATCAGAGCCAGCCGATTAATGACCTCGTCCAAGTTAAAGTCTGAGGGTTCCAAGAGGTTTTTTACTCTAATTGAATTTGGAGATTCTGATATAACTTCGAAGCCTACCAGGCTACGTATGGCTTCTAGTGCCACTTTCCTCTTTGCAATATCCATGTCCTTGTTCTCTGAAACAATTTCTAGGCCATCAACGCCCATAGCATAGTTGCCTAAAACTGTGGTGATTAACTCTGAATCTGAAAGATCATCCATAACTATTTTGGGGGTTGGTTTTTCCCTCTTCTTGGTTTCAAGAACCTTTGCAATTCTTAACTCCCCCTCTTCTTCCTCGATTATTGTGAGGGTGTCCCCCTTTTTTATCTTATTGTTCATTATCCAACTTTTTGGCAGAGAAACAATGTAGGATGATTTACCCGTTATTTGCACCTTACGGAATTCCAAGTTTTCCTTCACGTCGCTTATATCCATAGGCGCCACCTTAACACTGAACTATATTGTAGTGTTTACGCATTATACATAAATAAACATTTTTATAGAAAATCTATGCAAAATGACGCAACATCATTTACGCCACACAAAACAAGCGTAAAAATAGCTCCGGAACGCATTTTGTCGATGATGGCTTCCCACCATAAAGAGGGATGGTAGTTAGAATAGCGCTAGGAGATTGTGAAGTAAAATGGTGAACCAGAAAACCGGGTTCCACGTGGGGTAAACTAGAGCGTAGGAGCCGAGGGCGATGGGAACCGCGACTATTGCTCCCGCTACTGATTGCCCTAAGGTGTGTGCTTTTAACTTGGCTCTGGCCCAAACAACTAAAATTATGAAAAACAGCGAGGGAAAAGCCAATATGCCGAAAACGTATGCCAGAGCCGTTGAGGGCCCAGAAATACCCGCTGCGTGTATGCTGATTTTCCACTTCAAGTTAATTAGAGTTACAGATAGGGTGACAAATACGTAAGTTAGGGAAATGGCGTACATAGCTATGGATTCTGCATAAAAAAATATGAGTGTACCTACAGCATACATTAAAATGGCCCAGACAAAATAGGGAGTTCTAGCCTCACGCGAAGAAACCCAAATGTCCACTTTACCCAAAGCATATGCAACCAGAACTGGAGATATGGGAAGAACAACAATGAAAACAATTCCAGTAAGGAAACACTCCAAAGAGTTAAGCCTAGGCCCCGTACCAATGGGCGACAAAAAAGAGAATATTAATACCACCACTACACCCACAAGTTGGGGAGTAACCATCTTGGACACCAAATCCGCGGCGCGCAAAGCGCCACTTTTCCCACTCTTCAAATTAGGCGCCGAACCGTTCCCTCCCCTTTCCTCATGCTCTCTGTCCCTCACAGCAAAATTGGGATTCAAACACACACCTCTAAACAGCACTGAAACTCTACTTTTTGAAACAGTCTTATAAAAAACTTTTGAGGAAAAAGTAACTCTCCAACACCAGTCGAAAACAACCATTGAAACAAGTTTTCGGTCACCTGTTTCCCGTTGCACTGGTTAGGGGGATCTGCAGCAGTTTTACTTCCCGATGATTACTTCTGTAGCCTTTATTATTGCCTGTACCCTGTCGCCCACCTTCAACTTTAGCTCTTCTGCTGCTTCTTTTGTTATGACCGCAGTTATGGTTACCGGAGCTTCTACCCTTATGCTGACTCTCGAAGTAATGACACCCTTTTCAACGTTTGTTACGGTACCCTTCATTTGGTTTCTGGCGCTCAACTTCAACTTTGATTTCCTCCCTCATCATTAAAGGTTACCTGTTCCTGTTTATCCACCATTACCTCAGTGGACTTTATGAATACTTCCACCCTGCTGCCCTTCTCTATTTCCAAATCCTCAGTAGAGTTGGTTGTGATTATGGATTTTAGAGTAAATGGTTTTTTCAACTCTATCTGAACAAGGGCGGTGGCATCATCCATCTCCACCTTTACTATTTCTCCATTCAGCCTGTTTTTGTCCGGGATGGAAAAACCGCAGGCCTCCCACAGCTCTGAATTCTCCAGTGCGTGCCCGATGAAACTCTCAAAACGGTTATACCTACGAAGAAGATATTTTCCCACCGGAGTGAGTTTCATTCCCCCTCCTCCATCCATCCCACCCTTAAAGGTTTCAACCACGGGTCTCCCAATCCTCTTCTCAATTTTTTTCAGGTATCCCCAAGCATACCTGTAGGAAATGTTTAGATTCCTAGCAGCTTGGGCGAGGGAACCCGTCCTATCAATATTTTCTAGAAGTTCAGCTCCACCCTTACCCAGAAGAGACTCACCATCAAACTCCAACCAAACCTTAGTCTTAGGAACCACACCCAAAAACATCACCAAACACCGCAACTATTACAAAATAGGAGAACAAGACTATATACTTTACCTAAAAACACCAGTTTCCCCTCCTTGAGAGATTGAGGACATCACTTCTAAAAATGTTAATGTTCTTTTTTTGATTTCTTTCGAACCCGCCGGTCTATTAGTATATCCCCAGTTTTCCTGTTTATGATTAGAAGCACCCTGTGGAAGGGAATGGTGGCCTCATCCCCCATGTAAGAGTAGGCGAAGTAGCCACTGCCGATCTCGGTAATGCTGGAATAGGGAATTTCCTTTGTGTCCCCCTCATCTGTTCTGTGAATAAAAATTATTGAATACGATTCAGGGTCATGCCTCTTATCCCACTTAACTTCATTAAGCAAATCCCTAATAGTGATTCTTTTCCCCATACGGCAACTACCACAAAGAAAAACACTCCTACCCTTTTCCACCACTTCCTGCACACCAAGCGTGCTACCACACCTCTCACACTTATTCTTCAACCCAGTCACTAAACCAATTTGTTGAAACATTAAAAAAATGAGTGGGAGCAAGTACACAAAAAAGGGAGAATAAAAAATAGGGAAGGTCAGAAGCTGTCGACATTTCTGAGTTGAGACAGGAAAAGGGCTTATAAACGCTACTTTTTGGCCTTCGCAGCCTTAAGCTTCTCCTTCTCCAACCTCTCTTTCTCTTTTCGCTTCTCTTCTTCCCTCTTCCTCTTCTCTATGGTGTCCTGAATCTTTCTGACATGTTTCTCTGCGTCCCTTCTAAGATCCCCAAATACGCTCATTAACATCCTATCATTCTTCTTCTCCGCGTCCTTCTCCATCTTCGTGTAAGTCTCAATCGTCTTCTTCTCCCAAGCTAGAGCAGTGTTCAACGGATCAGCCGCTTTGGGCTTCGGCTTAGGCTTAGGCTTTGCTGCTTCCATTCATTCTCACCCCAACAATTTTTTTCATGAACCTCAAAAAATTTTTTCTATATTGTATATGTTTTATTACTTCTAAGTTATAAGTCCTTCGATTCCAAAGAATGTTTTCATCGACATCTGAAGAAAAAATTTTCAAAAAAACTAGACCCGTCTCTTAAGCTCCAATGTTTCTTGGCACGCAACATCACAAGACAGACGCCCCCATTATAAAAATCTCTAAAAACATTCCTCGCTACTGGTGAAGTCATATTGAGAGGAGGCGTTTACTAACATTGAAAAGCCCCCAAACGTACAGTGGAAAAAGTTGGGGTTTAAACCCCTACATGTTTACTAAAATTGAAAAGCCCCCCAACCTTGAGCCCTGATTCAAAAAATTAAATATCGAATCTTTTTTCAAGCTCTGAGAGGCTTAAAGTATTGATCAAGCCTCTTTTAGTGCACCAACCCCTCCTAGCCTGGTCAACCCCAAACCTCATATAGTTTAGGTGGTTACAACTATGGGAATCGGTACCCAGAACCAGACTGACTCCCTTGTCCACGGCGGACTTTATTTGAACGTCCCTAAGATCGAGCCTGTCGGGAAAAGCGTTTATCTCCAGTGCAATGCCCAATTCCTTTGCTGTATCCATTATGGCGCCTAAATCTATTTCGCAGGGCGCTCTCCTATTAATTATTCTCCCCGTGGGGTGGACGAGTATATGCATTAAACCACTCTCCATGGCTTTAATAACCCTCTTTGTGATGGCTTCCTTACTTGCCCTGAAACCTGAGTGTATCCCAGCAAGAACCACATCCAATTCTTTAATGAGGCCAACGCTCAGGTCAAGGTTTCCCTCAGCGGTGATGTTGACCTCCGCCCCCTTTAGAATCCGGAAATCGTCCAGCCTACCGTTAAGCTTATCAATCTCCTCCATCTGCTTCCTCAAACTCTCCTCATCCATTGCTCCAGCGACTTTTAGGGCTCCCACATGGTCAGAAATGCACAGGTACTGATAATTTTTTTCTCTGGCAGCTTCAGCCAGATCCAATATGGTATTCATCCCATCGCTCCAATTGCTATGAACGTGGAAGTCTCCCTTAATGTCGGAGTACTCCACCAGTTGGGGTAGACTGTTTTTTCTAGCAGCTTCAACCTCACCCATATCCTCCCTCAGCTCCGGCTCAATATAGCTTAGTCCCAGTGCCCTGTAACACTCTTCTTCGGTTCTTCCCGCTATTCGTTTGTCGTCCCTGAAAACTCCATACTCGCTTAGTTTCAGACCTTTTTCCATGGCTACAATCCTCAGTTTAACGTTGTGTTCCTTGGAGCCGGTAAAGTAGAGCAGAGCGGAACCATAGATTTCCTCGTCGAAGACCCGAACATCAACCTGCAAGCCGTCCTTTAGCAGTACGGAGGATTTGGCAGGCCCCTTACCCAGAACAATTCCCACATTCTCCAAACTGGTGAAATAGTCCATGACAGCTTCTGGCCTTTTAGAAACTACCAGTATATCTAAATCTCCCACAGTCTCCTTCCTCCTCCTATAAGAGCCAGCGACAGTAATGCGCTCCACAAAGCTCAGAGACCCCAATTTCTCAACTAGATCCCCGGCAATCTCATCCGCGTATGCCAGGAGCAGTCTATCCTTGCTCTTTTTTGCAAACTCCACTGCTTTAAGCAGGTTTTTCTCTGTTTTCACGCCCAGAGTTTTAACCCTTCTTATCCTGTGTTCCCGGGCTGCCTTTTCCAGCTCTTCCAAATTTTTAATTTTCAACTTTTCGTAGAGAAGCTTAATTCTCTTGGGCCCCAAACCCTCGACTGCTGACAATTCCTCTATGTTGACGGGATACTTCTCCCTGAACTCCTGGTAAATCTTTGCGGTACCAGTTTCAACCAGTTCACCAATAATCTCCGCGATCGCCGCACCAATTCCGGGAATGGTGGATACCTCCCCCCTGCGGTAAACATCGGCTATGTCTTCTGGTAGGGACTCTATAATTTTCGCTGCATTCTGGAAGGCTCTAATCCTAAACTTGGTTTCGCCAAACATTTCTAAGTAAAAGGCTATGTTTTCTAGAATCCTTGCAATCTCAAAGTTCTTCAGACCTAACCGCTCCTTTAAGGTGAATAGTTTCAAGAAATGGTTTTAAATCAGCCCTGGCACCTAAGGCAGTAATAGGAAGTTCTATTAGCTATTTTAAGAGTTTCCAGCGCCCCTCCACATCTTGGACATTTAGCGCCCCTCTCCCTGTAAAGCAGCAGGAAATCTTTAAACCCATCAAAATTTGCTTCGGCTCTAACCATTTTCTCCAAAACCTCCCTCATTTTTTGGAATAGTCTCCTCTTCTCCGCATCGGTTAATTCCCCAATTTTTCTATAGGGCCTCGCACCCGCCTGAAAAAGTATTTCGTCAGAATAAATATTCCCTATACCAGCAATTATACTTTGATCCATAAGAAAGCTCTTAGCAGCCCTCCTCGGGTGCTTATCACAAATTTCTAGGAAATTCTTCTCATCCATTTCTAAGGGCTCCCCACCCATATTCCTAATAGTCTTCACCTGAACCATGTCCTCCACCAAGTAGAGCTTACCGAATCTTCTCTGGTCAATCACTCTCAACTCGTAGCCGTTAACGAAGCGAAACACCACACGCACATGCTTCTCCTCAGGCTCTCCAGTTTTATTGTAGCTTAAACCACCTGTCATACCGAAATGAAAAACCAGTTTCAACGAGTAAAGACGCAAATCCACAACCAGAAACTTGCCCCTCCGACCAACACCAACAAACTCGTTCCCAACCAAAATTCCCCCATAATCCCAAACGGGAGTAGCTAAAAATTGCTCGTCTCGAACCCCAAAACTCTCAATCTCCAAAAAAAGACACTCCTCTATAATAGACTTGAAAAATTCAACCTCCGGAAGCTCAGGCAAACCATCACAACCCAATTATAGATTTTAAGACGCCCATGGCAAACATTAGATGATCAGAGAGGGAATATAATCTTCCTCACATAGTGGAGATAACCATCAAACAAAATCCTGCAAAAGAAGAAAAATTATTGCCCATAAAGGTCAAAAGAAGGATGGAGGGTTTCTGTGGCCTTTTTTTACAGGCATTGGGCTATGAGTTCGGCGACATCGTAGACTTCGATTTCGTCTTTGCCAGCTTTCAGTAGTTGTTTTTTGCAGAAGGGGCAACAGGTGGCTAAGATTTTGGCTCCTGTTTCTTTAGCTTCTTCCACTCTTCTTCTTCCCGCTTGCTCCGCCACCTCGGGGTAGGTTGCTTCCATCCCGCCACCACTTCCACAGCAGTGAGCATTCTCCCTGTTAAACTCCATTTCCACCAGTTCCACTCCCGGAATCTGTTTCAAGAGCCTTCGGGGAGCATCATAAATTTCGGAGTGCCTCCCCAAGTGGCAGGGGTCGTGGTAGGTTACAACTTTTTTAATTTTTTTGTCGAATTTGATTTTCTTCTCGTCTATTAGTTTCTGGATGAATTCTGATGCATGTAGCACTTCGGCTTTTAGGGGAAACCCCTGCTCCGGGTAATCCTGCTTCAGAGTCTTGTAACATCCGGCGCAGGGCGTAACAATGGTTTTGGCGTTCAGACTGTTAATCATTTCCTGGTTGTGCTTCATCAACTCCCTAGCCTGCCTTCTGTAACCAGCCCTAAGAATTGGAGAACCACAACACCACTCATCATCCAAAACCGTGTAGCCAACACCAGCCCGCTCCAAAATGTTTAAAACCGCCTCGGCAATCTCGGGATTACGATAAGCACTAGTGCAGCCCACAAAGTATACCACTTCGGGATTCTCATTTTTTGCGGCTCTCAACTTGGAGAAACGCTGCGAGTGAGGCTCACCATAAGGATTATGCTCCTTCTCAGCATTCTCGGCAAGCCTAGCCGCATCCTCATTAGCCAACCCCTTCTCCACCAGTTCCGCCCGCAGAGCCTCAACCACCCCAGGAATATCATAGTCCAAAAGACAATTAGCCTGGCACAAGCCACAAGTAGTACACTGGTAAAGGACATCAAGTATTTCTCCGCTAGGCTCAAGCACCCCATTCACAATATAATATGCAAGCAGGCACCGCCCATAGGGCGTAGCGGTCTCAGACTTGGTAATGGTGCCCGAAGTGCAAACATGACGACACATCTTTGCACACGAAGCACAAAACCTTATCTCATCAGCATACTTTTCCACTGCCATTTTTCCCGTCTCCAAAAATTCACATAAACACACCAAGTGTTAAAGGATTCGCCACCAATTTAAGAGTTATGATAAAACCACACAGGATAAACAAAAGAGGGTAAAAGGCTACTAATAAGCTTTAACCAATCAACACAGAAAAGCTTCACAAAACCTATTTTCAGTTTGCACTAGGTTAGGATCTACCAAGAACCCAACTAAAATCGTGAGCCACAGAGAATAGTTAAAATGTAAATCTTTGAGAAAACATCCAGAAGTTTAAAATTTCCAATTTCTGAAAGATGCATAAGTGGACACGTGTCTGAAACAGCACTACTCACAAAGTTATTCCATCACCAAGAATCCACCCCACCATTGCAATTTCAATTCCCAGATCACAGTGTACCTTCCCACCTCAAACAAACCAGTGCGAAACTAGATCCCCACAGACTGGAAAGCATACCACCCCCAAGAAAAGCCCCTGTACACCAATCCTCCAACCCGCCCTGCTTCCCCCCTCTTACCCTTTTCCACCACCCAATTTTAATCAGAAATAACCCCCACACCAACCCTCCAATCCGTAAAAATGAGCAATCAAAAACCACAATAAGAAAAGTCCGGCTCAACATAACAAACACCTCAGAACCCACCCCACCGCCTTTTAGGGGGCGCAGAAAGACGAAGACACCCTTGTGTTTTAGATTTATCCTGATGATGGGCTTGCCGCCCCTTTTTGCTATGACCCTTCTTATTTTCATGGTGGGGTGCGTCCCGCTTCATCCTCAAAGACCAGAAGGGGTGCTGCCAGCCTGAAATTCCCTTATTTTTTTAAAACCTTTAGCAGCTTTTAGGGTCAGCCTTGTAGTGCTGGGGCCTGGGCTTAAATTAGGTTGAAGCCGTGCTTCTTAATCTCCTCATAGATATATCTTAGGTTGTAGTTAACCCCCCTCCTTTTGAGGTGGACGTGAAGAATCCTTAAAGACCACACCTCCAGCGGATAATCCTCCTCTCGGGGATTTTTCTCCAGCACCTCCTGAAACTCCTCACCGCTGATCTTTGGGCGGTCTTCCACTCTTAGGC
>JAHQXB010000060.1 GCA_029856435.1 Candidatus Jordarchaeia archaeon | reverse complement strand
AGGTGGAATCCCAGCAGCTCCTCACAGCCACCGCCATAAACATAAAGAGAAGGGTAGCCGCAGAACTGAAAACCACACAGACTGGGAGAATGTCCCCCACACATCCCCAAACACCAACACTCCACCCAGCCTAAACCACAACCCCCACACAAAACAGAGAACTTTTTCAAGAGCCATATAAGGGGTAGAATCGGACTAATCTACAGTCACCAACGGTTCTAGTAAGGAACTTGTTAAAAAAATAAGTCTTTTTCGCGGTTTGGTTGCGATGTCTTCAAGGGTTGGTGGGGTGTGTGGTGCAAAGCCTTCCTTTATGATATATTTCTGCTGTGGAATTTGCAGAATCACCCGTTTACATCTGGTGGAAAAGCCAACCAGAACCCCTAAAACAACAATTTTTTAACAAGTTCTCTAGTAAGGGAAACTTTTTAAATTTGAGAATACCAAATTTTAACCCGAGCAGAAGCCTTTGGAGGATTTTTATTGTCCAAAAAGTGGCGCTTGGAATTGGAATCTACTCTAAGGGAAATGAGTCATGCTGATCCACAAATTGTCGCTTCTGCAATAGTGCGAAACGATGGCCTCGTTCTAGCTTCATCACTACCCAAAGGTTCCGATGAGGGAATTATTGGCGCCATGGGTGCAGCAGTTCTAAATATCGGAAATAGGACAGTTAACGAGTTAAAAAGAGGAGAGCTCAGCAAAGTGATAATAAGCGGATCCAAGGGAGATGTTGTCATATGCGGAGTAGGCGATTCAGCGCTACTATCTGCAATAACCAACCCCGACTCAAATTTGGGTCTAGTACTCCTCGAAATGAGAAGGGCAAGCGAAAAAATTCAAGAAATTCTAACACAGATTTAAAAAATTCACCACTTTTGTATCCTCTTTTAGAGCCCTAAAGATTTTCCCTTTGAAGTATCCTGCCTGCAAAGGCGCTAATTCTTCGCTATACTGTGTTAAAATACATCAATTAGGTAACTTGAAGGCTATACATTAAAAGGAAGTATATACATTATCAGCTATTTGTCTCAGCTTATACAATGCCAAGCCGAGCTGGTGTTCCTTCAGTCCGGAGATAACAAAAATATTGGATTCAGTTATTTTTACTACTGTGTACCCTTTTTTCCCATGAACTATAAACTCTTCAATCTTATCTGTAGAGAAGGTTTCCGATATTTTCCTGTTTTTTTCGAGGCTCTCCAGAATTATTGATCCTATTCCCTCTACTTTTCCATATTTTAATTTGCTGGCTTTAATGTTTCCGTCCATATCTGTAATAATAATATCTAATCCGCTTGAGAACTGTAATTCTTCAAGGGCGTTATTGAAGTAGATGGCCTCTGCTTTTAAGTCGGCTGAAGTTGCCATTTGCTCACCTCAAATCATGCTGGCGTAAAATCTTCCTTTTTTATGGTATTTAAACTCAGCAATTTTCTGGTGTTATCACCTTAAGTTTACGTAACTAGCTATTTAAATTTTATGTAGCTTTACTACATAAAATTATTGACTATTGCTAAAACCTTCGCATTATTAAGAAAACATGTTTCTACCCTCACCAGATACAGTTTCATGTCCTCTATTTAAAATTGGTATTTTGGAATATCTAAATGAATCAAATAAGTTAAAAGGTAAAAATTAATTTCTTTTCATAATATAAAATTTTCAGTATAAACTTAATATCTGGCTCATAAACATTGTCTTAGGCTCCCTTAAAAAAGGCTAGAAGTGAAGAAATTGAGTGAAGAAACATTCAAAACTGTAGTAAATCTCTTATTAAAAAACAGAATCGAAAAAGCATCTGATATACTTATCTCCTTATTTAATGATAAAGATTCAGAGACTAGAACCGCAGCTTTGTGGGCTGTTAACACATCTGCAGAAAAGTTTCCAAAACTGGTAGAAAAAGTTTTACCACACATTCTCAATCTGGCTATAGCGGATAACTCCACCTATGTTAGAGCCAACGCAACAGAAGTTCTGGGTCTTCTCAGTTTGAGCTTTCCGGAACAATTCCAAAAACTAACGCCAAAAATACTTGAGTCACTGGAAAAATCCGATATTGATTATAAGTGGAACACCATATTGGTTTTGGGCTGGATTGGTAGTAACAATCCCCAATTTATTGAAGGCCTGATCCCCGACCTAGTTAAACATTTGGATTCTAAAAATGTGATGATGAAAACAGCTTCTGCGGTGGCAATTGGCTGGATAGGAAACTCTAATCCAGAAATAGTTGAGAAATACATTCCCCTTTTAATAAAATTGGCTAAAAATGACGATCTCGACTATGTTAGATCTAATGCTATGGAAGCATTGGTTTCCATAGCTTATGGGAAGCCTGAAAATATTGAAAGTATTGTATCTGACCTTGCTTTTATGGCGGTTAAGGATCCAGACTCTCTTGTTAAGGGTAGTGCATCAGAGGCCTTAGTCTTATTGACTAAAAGAAAAGTGGAACTGGTAAATGAAATTATTTCAAATATGTCCAGTGTTGTGAAGAAGGGAGATGAACCAACAATTTGGAATGCAGTTACAACGCTGGGATATATAGGAAACAGCAATCCTAAAACAATCAATGTCATCCTTAACAACCTAAAGCAGCTCCTAAATTCAGATAATGAAAATATAGAAGAATTAGCAGTCCTTGGCATAGGCTGGATTATAGGTAACAATCCCAAAGAAACACAGCCTTTAATTGAAGAAATAGTAAACGAATTGACAAAAGTCTTGGAAGATAAAAAGGCAATAATTCGCAAAAATGCAGTTAAGTCTCTAGGATGGATAGCTGGAAACTCGCCCCAAATTGTGAAGACCATTTTACCCAAAATTGAAATACTCGCCAATGAAGACAAAGACGATATCGTAAGACAGACGGCGAAAAGTACTCTCCAATTTGTACTCGAAAGCATAAAGAGATAAGTTAATAGACGAATTCTTTTCCTGAATATTTAACGATTGGTGCCAGTCATAGTTTGCCTAATACTTCTCTGACCCTTCTGATCAAATCTTCTAGTTTTTTCTCATCAAAACTGTCAAGATTTTCCAAGTTGATATTTATGTTAACCAAAATAGGTATTTCTGAAAAGTCTTTTGCAATTTGCCTTTGTACTGATTGAATTCCCATCCTTTCCCTTTCACTTATTTTTGGCTGTTTGGGCATCTTAGCTGCTATGGTTTGTGTTTGTGTAAATTCTGCTTTCCTCTCAGTGGATTTTTCCCTTGAATCTTTTCTGGACGGTAAATTCTCGAACAATATAAGAAATTTTTCTGGTTCCTTTTTTCCTACTATCTCCTTTGTAGAGTAATTCAAGCCATATTTCAGTTTCAGAGAGTTCGTTATCCTTGAACCAACAACTTTCAAAAGCTTTGGAAGATCCTCAGATTCTTTCCAAAACCAGATATTTTTTCTATTATGGTCAACGACGATTAAAGCCCTAGATAGATTCGTGTAATCTAAAGGCACAGGTATTAATTCTCCATCATCTCTTATCTGAAAAGCTTCAACCCCTACCGACATAAAAGCACCCCTTAAACATCTAATAAGAATTATTCTTTTTTATATATAAAAACCTGTGGTAAACTGCCTCATAACCCAAAAATCGCATCCTGCAAAATTTTTCTGTTAAAAGCGCAGATGTGCTAAAAACCAGGTATATCGAATAAAACTGAAAAATCCTTTAATAGTAAAGCATCATAAGTTAAAGGGCTTCACAACAAAACTAGGAAAAAGGGTTTTTATAAAAAATATGGAGGCTATTATGTCCTTTTTTTAGCGGTATTACTTCCTATTTTGGGACTTTTCGTTTCTTTTCTTTTGATTTCTTTTTTGGATCGCCTAAACTTTAAAATTCTTATGGGTAGATACATTAAGAAGCCAATTGATGCACCGATTAAGGCTATTTTTAGTAGTAACTGAGACAAATTGTGCTTAAAGCTGGTTACCGGGATTACCGCAGTAGATACTTTTTGTCCATCAACGACTACTAAGGCAGGATACGGGGAATAGTTCTCAACAACTAAGTAATAATATCCAGGGATTGCGGCGGTGTAGCCGAAGAGTGAAAACTCTGATGGTTGCCCCTTCATTATTGGCGTGAAAAATGTGGCTCCCTGTAAGTAGTGAAAGAAGTTGAAAACATCCATAACGTATGCATTAATTCTTAGGTTTGAAGTATAGACGCCAACCATACTTTCACCGTAACCCAGATAAATCCCTATCCAGTTCATTTGCCCTGGAAGCACTATCCAGACTCTTGTAAAGTTATAACTTTCGCCATATGATATTGGCATCAGGTCTACCTCTGGAAAATACAGCGTCAAGACTGTTGCTGCAGGGGCGGCCACAATTCCTCCAAGTAGGAGAGAAACGCTCACGGCTGCTATGACTTCTTTAATTAACTTCTTCTTGCTCACTATCTTCACCTTTGACATTATACATATAAAAAATGCATCTTTAAATAATCTAAATTATTTTATTTTCCTTCTACCCGCTGTCCTAATACCTGCTACACACATCTATGAAAACCTTAGGCCTTATTTTTCTTTCCATTACACTACTTCTTACAATTGAGAAAAAATCTTACTTTTACTATATTTACATTAATTTTAATTAATAACTAATAATATATACTATTAAAATTTTTGATATATGATAATGAATAATAGTTTGAATGTTTGTATTTCTTATGAGGTGTTGTTATATGTCGAAGAAAGATTCCATACGGTCATCTGGAAAATGGTATGGCACACAACAAACAGATCAGAAATGTGATGCTTGTGGTGGCTCAGTTCTTTACGATTCTTCCCGTAAATTAAGAGTCTGTAGCATTTGTGGATTAATTCAGAGAGAAAGAACAGGCGAAAAGGTATCCCATCGGAACATTCTTGAAAGCCTAAGATACAGAGAAACCATCGAGCAAATAGCAAAATATCTGGACGCTGAACCATGGCAAATAGAACAAGAAGTTGTACTAATGGCGAGGAAGGGACTGGTCAAAGTCCAAGGAAACAAAGTAATACCCACTCGAGAGGGTAGAAGGCTACTCTTTAAAGAAATAGCAAGAGAATCGGAAAAAGAAAGCTGAGCAATTCAAAGAATACCGCTATGCTTAATTTCCTAAATTCTCCATTAAGAGTTACTCAAATCTAGGTTTCAGACTCAAATCACACTCATTATCTTAAATGATGCTATTTAAATTCTTTTTTAACGATAAATAAATGATTAGAATGTTTAAACCATTTCCGCTTTTAACTATTTATTACCTTCCCCTAAGTCGTTTTAAACGTTCCAAAAATTTCAACTGATTAGTTCTGGATAGAACTTTTTAAAAATTATTTCTTAGAGACCCAATTTTTCCCTTTAAGATAAAAAAAGTAATAGCCTAAGTAAAATAGCTTAAGAAAGGATTACTTAAATACTTTAATTGCTGCCTCTAGTCCTGCTCCGATTTCTACTCTTTGACCTAGCTTTTTGAGTGACTGTTCCAGTGCATATATGGTTGTTAGTATCTCTTTATCAGTTACGCATCCCATGTGTCCTATCCTGAAAATTTTTCCTTTTAACTTGGACTGTCCTCCTGATATGAGGATACCGTACTCCTTCTGCATATGTTCTCGTAAATCCTTGTCCGATACGCCGTTAGGGATTCGCACCGCAGTTACTGTAACTGAGCAGTTCTCCTCCCTCTTTGGGAAGAGTTCCAATTCTAGCGCTTTTATGGCTTCTCTAGTGGCTTGGGCTACTTTTCGGTGGCGTGAAATCACATTATCCAGCCCCTCTTCCAGTAGCAGTCTTAGAGAATTTTGTAGGGCATAATAGAATGTTAAGGCAGGGGTGTAGGGCTGCTCTGGGGGATTCTTCTTATAGCTTTCTAGGTATGCTGGTAGGCTAAAGTAGAACGCCCTCCTTTTTGTCCTTCTAATTACCTCCCAAGCTTCTTCGGATACTGAGATGAAGGCTAAACCTGGGGGGAGAGAAAAACACTTCTGTGAGCCTGAGACGCAGAGGTCGATTTTCAAACCGTCAACGGGAATGTAGTCGCCACCCATACTCGAAATTGTGTCCACAACTAATAATGCATTATGCTTTTTTACAACCTTACTTATTTCCTCAAGTGGAACTCTTACTCCGGTAGATGTTTCGTTTTGGGTTATTGTTACAGCCTTAACGTTTTTCTCCCTGTCCAAGGCTTCTTCAAGTAGTTCTGGTTGTGGGATGTCTCCCCACTCCACAGGTAACTCGATAGGTTTTCCCCCGAAGGCTTCCACAATTAGTTTGAACCTTTCACTAAATTTGCCGTATACTGGACAGAGTATCTTATCTCCATCTTCTATTATGTTACTGATAGCGGCTTCCATTGCCCCAGTACCCGAGCATGTCAGTATAAAGAGATCGTTTTTAGTTCTAAAAACTTTCTTTAAATTTTCTGTGCACTCTGTAAGCATCTCACCAAACTTTTTTCCCCTATGATTAATCATTTGGCGGGACATAACCCTGAGTGTACTGTCTGGGACAAATGTGGGGCCCGGAATCATTAAAAGATCTTCGTCGAACCCACGCAACTTACTTCACCTAACTCTTTTAAACAATTAATTAAAGAAGTTTACAAAATATTCGAAATTAAAATTTTGACACTAAATAGAATTATTGGTGTGACGAATATTTAGCGGTCTTTAACAGTGGGAGGAATATCCTTTTAATATTTTCTATCTCTTAAGAAAATATAGATGGGCTTTGAGGTGTGAGGAATGTCGGTGCACCCCATAGAGTATAGATATTTCACATCTGAAATGAAGCAGGTTTTTACGGAAGAGAATAAACTTCAAAAATGGCTTGATGTAGAAGCGGCCCTAGCGAGGGCACATGCGGCTCTTGGCGATATTCCAAAGGAAGCAGCAGAGGAGATATCTAAGAAAGCATCATTAAAATATGTTAAACTAGAGAGGGTAAAAGAATTAGAAGAGGAGATTCACCACGATGTTATGGCAATGGTACAAGCCCTATCAGAGGTATGCGAGGGAGACGCTGGCAAATATGTACATTTAGGAGCAACAAGTTATGACATTGTGGACACTGCCTGGGCTCTAATCTTAAGAGACGCCATAGAAATAATTTCCTCAAAACTCGTATCTATCAAGAATGTCCTCTTAGATTTAGCTTCCAAGCACAAGGAAACAATATGCATAGGGAGAACACACGGGCAGCATGCTGTACCCTTCACCTACGGGATGAAGTTTGCCATTTGGGCCAGCGAAATCAATAGACATCTAGAAAGAATCAGGGAAGGCAAGAAAAGGATTTTAGTGGGTAAAATGAGTGGAGCGGTGGGAACAATGGCTAGTTTTGGAAAAAAGGGATTTGACATCCAGAAAACCGTGATGCAAGAATTACAAATAAGGGAAGCAGAGATAACTAATCAGATAGTTCAGCGTGACGTCTACGCAGAAATTATATTTTTAAACGCTTTAGTCGCTGCCACCTTAACAAAAATAGCTAAGGAAATAAGAAATTTACAGAGAACAGAAATCGGAGAAATATTTGAACCCTTCACAAAGAAGCAGGTAGGATCCTCAACTATGGCTCAGAAGAGAAACCCCCACCGTTCAGAAAGAGTCTGCGGAATATCCCGGGTGATAATAGCCTACACCATACCCACATTGGAAAACGCTGCACTAATCGAACACGAAAGAGACTTAACAAACTCCTCCAATGAACGTATAATATTCCCCGAATCCTTCATACTCCTAGACTATATTCTAACTGAAATGATATCCATACTCAAAGGATTAGAATTCAACTACCAAAACATTCAGAAAAACCTAGAACTCGAAGGCGGACTCTATATGAGTGAAAACATAATGCTAAAACTCGTAGAGAAAGGACTAGGAAGACAGGAGGCTCACGAAACTCTTCGCCAAATAGCAATAAAATGCCGTCAGGAAAACATCCCCCTAAAGAAAGCCATACTCGAACACCCCAAACTAAGACCAATAGTAAATGAAAAGGAACTCGATAACTGGCTAGACCCAAAACAGTATATCGGCACCGCAGTTGAACAAGTAGAAAAAATAGTAAACAAACTCAAAAATTGACACACCAACACAATGGGGACAGCCCGCTCCTACGTCCTCACTAGCAATTGGGTCGAAGCCATCTTGTGACGAAAAACTTGGGTTGTTACAATGTTTACCTCCAATTTTTCAGTATTTTATAATAGATAACTCAAGTATAATTGGAGAAACCCAAAGAAGGATAAATTTGATGTTCTTTCATTATTTGTAGGCCTCTAGTAAAATTTCGGTTATGTACTTTACCTCAGGTTTACCGCCTGCTAACTTTGATATTACATCTAGAACTGCGAAGCAACCTGTACAACTTGTCACTAAAGTATTCAATCTTTGATTGTTTACCTCATCAATAATCTTCTGCACATTATCCATGCAACAGAGATTTGACGGAACTTGGCTTACCTTTAAATCTTGAATTCTTCTAAGGAGCTCATAGTTGCTTTTTAGATTTATTTTTGCTCCCGGCGCTAAATCCCTTTGATACCTGTAACATCCCTCATAATACGCCACATTCTTATCCAGTCTGGGTCTCCCCTTCATGGTTTCTAGAAGGAATTCAGGATAGTATAAAATTCTCATACCCTCATACTCACTACCGAAGAATCTATTATAAAGGAAACAGCAAACGTTACAAAATGTCACCACAGCTCTGGAACCAAGTTTTTTTGCTTGTTTAAGATTGTTCTCAATAAATTGTTTGGAGTACTCCTCCAGTTTCGGCCTTTCCTCCCTTGGTATTTCCCTATAGGCAAGGTTTCCACAGCAAAACTCCTTTTTAAGAAAAGTGTAATCCACTTCAAAGAGCTTTAACAACTCTACGAAAGCTTTAAACGGCTCAAACAGAGCAAAGGGATTGTTGCACCCCGCAATAATAGTATAGGTCGCCTGCTTATCTATGTTCAAGCCAAGACCGTACTTAAGCAGATAATGTCTCTGTTTACCCGCCTCTAATATCGAACCTTGGGACGCGATACGCTTCACACTATCTTCCATATCTACAAATCTCCTCTGAAAAATTGGTGAAAAACATGAGGCTCAGAACTCTTTTAAAACTTATCAAAGATTAGTAAAGGTGATGTAGGTTCATCCGATTCTACCCCTTATTTCAGGGCTATATACAGAAAAAGAGGTACTATAAGAGCTCCTTTTGAAGGCGAAACCAAACGGAACCACATCTCCGATTAGTGAACACAGTGGTGTAAAATTATTCTTTCCCCTTCCTTCCCGTAGAGTTCCAGACCACGAAAATGATCCTATAAACGCCGTTTTTTATGAGACACGGAATTATTCTGCATTAACTATAGTTAATTCTGAAATTTTTCCTCCACATTACAATAGTATAATAATGTTATAATTAATCTTTAAACTGTACATATTATATTTCTAAAAATCATAAATCTATATCTTAACTATACACATTTGTGAATAAGATTTACGTCATAGCGAACCCGACTTCGACATTTAACGTGAACCAACAAACTAAAGCTGGTAAACTTTAAATTTAATCACACAAGCCTATCACTCAAAAAACAATTTGAAGGAAGGTAGTAAAAAATGAGTGAAAGAACAACTGGAACCACCATAGGCGGTATACTAGCACTAATAGGTGCAATCATAGGATTCCTAGCGGCTTGGATGATGCTCGGTTTCAAAATTGAAACAATGCTTAGTCCTCCAACCCTTTGGTTACTCTTAGTCGTCATAGGTTCTATCCTAGGTTTGATATTTGCGATTATGTTGCTCATCGGTAAGGTCATCAAGTGGAGCGCAATTCTACTTATAATTGGAGGTCTTCTCTCAATCATTGCGGGTATCGGTGGCTACTTTGGCTTCCTTGCAGGTATCCTCGAGATACTTGGTGCTATCATCGCCTTGCTACTGAAAAAGTAAGAAAAACCTAATATAATATACTCTATTTTTTAATTTTTTTTATTAATTTTAAAATTTAAATCACATCATCCAGAATTAATATCATTTCATGTGAACATTTGCCACTCCCCTTTTTAGTCCCTTAAAATTTTTAAAATGTTCTTTTTATTGTTTTCAAAGTGGTCAGCATGTCTAAAAGTATCATCAGAACTGTTTCTTCGATTTTTGATCTCTATGAAGTAGATTCCTCCTATACTAGGTTTGATCAGAAATATGAGATGTTTGCAAGATCCTCTTGGGATCACAGTCTCGCTTTTGACAATATCCGTGATATTCTGGGATTCATAGATGATAGGATTAAGCATGGTTTTCCAGGATTCACTTTGAAAGATTATGCGCTTATGCAGGGCGCGTGGGCTTTAACTACTGCTTCAGAGTTTGAGACTGGGAATATGGGGCTTCTCTCTTGGAAACCTTTAAGTTTCGAGAAAAATCCCTCTAGCGTTAAACTTTTCCAGATGTGGAAAATAGGACAGGATAATTTAAATCTTCAAAAGTTGGGTGAAACTCCAGATACAATGTCAATGGTTATCAAGAAAGCTGCTAAGACTTATGGGGCGGATCTGGTTGGTACCTGTGAACTTGACCATAAATGGGTTTACTCTCACCACTGGGTTAGACCTGATAATGTGCACAAAAGAATAGTGTTCAGAAACGTGCCAGAACCGGATGAGACAGAAGAAGAATTCATTATCCCCTCAGATGTTAATCATGCTGTGGTCATGGCAATAGAAATGGATATTGAGCTATTGCGCAATTCTCCTTCTCCATTGGGTGAGGTGGCTACTGGTTTGGGCTACTCCCGAATGGTTTTTTTGGCGGCTAGTGTTGCAGAATTTATTCGCGGTTTGGGTTATACCGCAATTCCCTGTGCTAATGATACTGCTTTAAGCATTCCTTTGGCAATATCTGCGGGTTTAGGGCAGCTGGGGAGAAGCGGTCTACTCATAACCCCCGAATTCGGACCGGCAGTGAGAATATGTAAGGTGCTTACTAACATGCCTCTCAAAAACGATAAACCCATTGACTTTGGGGTCACAGAATATTGCCAAAAGTGTAGAAGATGCGCAGAGCACTGTCCAACCCAAGCCATCTCTTTCGGAGAAAGAACAAAAGAAGCGACGAGCATATCTAATAATCCCGGTGTACTCAAATGGCCCATCAACCCTGAAAAATGCCTAGAGTCTTGGAGAAGGAACGGATTTTCGTGTTCCAACTGTATCGCTGTCTGTCCCTTCAATAAGGTTAAGGGATATAGAAGCTTAGCTACAGAGGACGGCACAGCCGGTAAATGGTGGCAATAAGTTTAATAGAAATTTGGTTGCTGTCCAAAATTTTTAGTTCTTGGTGTTGTTTGTTTTCAAAAGGTTTATAATTTCTTTAAATCTCAATTTTCCCAAAGAGTAGCTTTGGTGGCTAACCGTTGACGGTAATAGTTCGAAACTATATAAGTAAAGATAATGATCAAACGATGAAGCTCATGGAGAAACTGAGTAACCATATTGGGGTGGGATTTGACGCTAAAAAGTGGAAAGACTCTGATAGACTAAGATTATTCAGCCCAGGACTCCAGAGGCAAACTCTCGTAGCGGAAGAAAACAATAAAATAGTAGGTATGGGAATGATTGAGGCAAGACTCGAACCTTCAGGGGCAATGGTGGGTTACCTGTACAACTGGATAGTAGACCCTGAGTACCAGGGAAGAGGCATAGGCAGAATGCTTGCGGATAAAGCACTCGAAATTTTGCAAAAAATTGGGGTGGACAAAATACGAATAAACGTCGGTTTGAAGGACAAGGATCGAATAGCAAAACTGGTTGTACCACTAGGCTTTGAACCTGTTTTTATTACCTTTGAAATGGACGTCAAAAAACAGAAGACTTAGCCAATTTTATTTTCAAATATTAATTCTCCCAAAAAATGTTATTACTTACCTTTAAACATTTTAATTCATAAAAATTCTGTAAGTAATAAAACTTGTTAGAATGGTTTAAGGTAGATAAACCCCATTTTTGAGGCGAAAAAAATGAAGGTTAACTTACCGCAAAAACCGTGGTATGGGGATACTTCCCTAGAGATAGAGCTACCAAATGATTGGGATGTTACAGTATGTGGCATGGGTGGAGAGAAAAAACCAGCTTTGACAAGGGAGCAGATTGTTTCAGCGCTGAGAAATCCAATTGGAACTAAACCCTTAAGCAAGCTAGTTGAGGGGAAAGAGGAAGCAGTAATAATCTTTGATGATATGACTCGACCCACAAAAGTCTATGAAATAGTTCCTCTAGTTCTCGAGGAATTAAGAAAGGGAGGAATTAGCGAAGACCACATAAGGTTCATCTGTGCGAACGGGGCACATGGAACCTTTAATAGGGAAGATTTTTCAAAGAAGCTGGGAGAAGAGGTTGTTGAGAGGTACCCTGTCTTCAACCATAACCCTTACAGCAACCTTAACTATTTGGGACACACCAAATTTGGGAATCCAGTAGAAGTAAACGCAGAGGTCATGGCTTGCGACTTTAAGATAGGTATTGGTAGCATAATACCCCATCCTCAATACGGGTTCGGCGGGGGCGCTAAAATCATTCTGCCCGGCATTACCAGCATAAGAACTATCTCCTATAATCATGGTGACTTGGGGGGCTGGTCTACGGCTCAAAATTATAGGGATTTGCATCCCACCTGTCAGCTTGCCTATGGGAGGTTGAATGCGGAGAATATTATGAGGCAGGATGCGGAGGAAACCGCTAGGATGGCTGGGTTGGACATGGTGATTAATGTTCTTGTGGACTTCAAGAGAAACTCCACAAACATCTATGCAGGAGATGTTGTGGAAGCTCAGAGGGTGGGCGTGGAGGAGGCAATGACCCACTACCGCACGCAGATACCTCAGAATCCAGACATAGTTATTTCAAACGCATACTCTAAAGCCAGCGAGGCGACATTAGCTATTTGGCCAGTTATTGCTATTAAAGAGGGGGGAACATTGGTTATAGTTTACAATACTCCTACCGGGCAAGTACCACACTACGTTGTGGGGAGATGGGGTATGAAAAGAATTGGGGGAGAGCGGTACATCCCACCATCAAATCTGCTTGGTAGGGCGGGAAAAATAATAATTATGTCAGAATACCAAGATAAGCAGCCTTGGCTAGAAATCTCACCTCCCGAAAAGACCATTAAGCTCAAAACTTGGGAAGAAACTTTGGAAGAACTAAAAAATACGAGCAATGGAAAACCCAAGGTAGCAATTTTCCCTGATGCAACTATAGAAAAACCCTTCTAAATACAACTACAACCCACTACATTCTTTACCTCATAATCCGGAAATCTTTTGACTGTTAGATTCCAGTAACAGTTGAGCAATTCAAAGTTTGGTTTATTGCGTAATTTATTTTAGGCGCTAGACGTTTTTGGTTTAATAGTCGGTGGTGGTTGGAATAACAAGCTTAACGGGTTCACATCGCATAATCCTAGATCGGGAAGGAGAAGTCTTCCCACTGATGGGAAACGAAGCTGTAGCCAGGGGCGCTATAGAAGCTGGAGTAGGATATGTATCAACGTATCCCGGAACACCGGTAAGCGAAATAGGAAACATCTTCAATGAGGTAGCTCCAAAAATCCCAGGACTCTACTTCCAATTCAGCGTGAATGAAGCAGCCGCTGTACAAGGAGCGGCAGGAGCCAGCTGGTCTGGCGTGAAGGCTCTAGCGGTAAGTAAACACGTAGGTATAAATGTGGCTGTTGACTCCCTTGTAACAATATGCTACAATGGATCTAACAGCTCCTATGGTGAGGGAGGACTAGTAATTGTAAGCGGGGACGACCCTGGAGCTCTGGGTAGCCAAAACGAGCAAAACAACAGATTCTATGGGCCATTCCTCAACGCTCCCATAGTTGAGCCCTCAACACCCCAAGAAGCAAAGGATTTCATAATAGAAGCATATCGTCTCTCAAACAAACACGATATACCCGTAATATACCGTCTAACAACTAGAATAGCTCACAGTAGAGGCAAAGTGACCTACGGCCCCATACTTGAAAAACCGAAGGCAAAAGGCTACTTCCAAAAGGACATACCTAAATACTGCTCACTTCCACCCCATGCTAACCGTAACAAAGTCCGCCTAATAGATAGAATAAACAGCATAGAAAAAGAGTCCCGCACCAGCAAGCTAAATAAAATTTTACCAGGAACAGCAAAAACTGGCATAGTAACCAGCGGAGTTCCATACGGCTACACAATAGAAGCTCTAAACCTTCTGGAAGCAAGGGATTTACCAGTACTTAAGCTTGGAATCACATACCCTGTATCACAAGAACTCTTCACCAGATTCGTTCAGTACCAAAACTTGGAAAAAATAGTGGTAGTGGAAGAAATGGAGAGCTTCCTCGAAACGCAAATCAAAAAGATAGCGCAGGAACAAAAAATGGCTGTGGAAATAATTGGGAAAGAAATCTATCCTCCATATGGAGAACTATCAGTAGGGGATGTCGCCCTAGGACTGGCAAAAGTTCTAGGCAAAGAGCCCAAAATAAACATTCAAAAAATTCTACAAAACTATCAAGAAACATCCAAAATAATCCCTGCAAGAACACCCACATTCTGTCCCGGATGCCCTGAGCGTGCCCTATTATACGCCATAAGAAAGGTAACAAACGACCAAGCAGTGTACGGCGGGGATATTGGCTGCTATGTTATGAGCTTCTTCCCGCCCATAGGAGTTACAGACTGGATTGTATGTATGGCGGGAGGACTGGGGGTTGCCAACGGTATGAGCTTCAAAGTAGACCAAGATTTGATTGCCCTAATGGGTGACTCCACATTTTATCACACTGGAATTCCTGCACTGGTAAATAGTGTTTACAATGACGCCAACGTTCTACTAATAGTTCTAGATAACAGATGGACTGCAATGACTGGCCATCAACCACATCCGGGCTCCCAAATTAGGGGTATGAATGAGAAGTCGCCACCAATGCCAATAGAAGACATCGCCAAAGCACTAGGTGTGAAGTATGTACGCGTTGTAGACCCCTTTGATGTAAACCACACAATAAACGTTTTGACAGAAGCTTTAAAGCAGAAAGGGCCCAAAATGGTTATTTCTCGGCGCGAATGCATGTTAACATACCAGAGATATCTTAAAAGAGAAAAGAAGCCTGTTGAAGGAATTAAAACCGAAGATCTCCTCTGGATTGTACCAGGTCGATGCCAGCTCTGCCTAGAGTGCGTCAAAGTTCTAGGTTGTCCAGCAATTCGAAAAGTGGTGGACGAAGAGTACGGCGAGGAAACTATGTACATAGACCAGAGTCGATGCACAAAATGTGGAGTGTGCAAAATTGCCTGCAAACACTGCGCCATTGCCCGAACACGCATTACAATACATATTCCAAAGTTTTGAGAACCTTTCAGTATTTTTATGAAACTTTTTATATTCACTAATTCACTTTTTATTTGAGAGAATTGTACTATACAGGCGAAAATGCAGGAAATAACCAAATATACAAGGAGGAAACAAATATTTAAACAGCCTTGCAGAAACGGAAATGTTGACTTGGTGAAATGCATATCTGTCTAGGTTACCAGTAGGCGTCTCGCCCATTGTAAAAAAGAAAAAACATTTCAAATATTCATCTACACGTTCTTTCTCGAATGGAGGCATCCCCAAGTGATATCAACGATTAAAAATCTACTATCTAATCGTCGAAGACTGGAGTTGTCCGACCTAAATTTCAACCACGCTGCGGTTTTTCTCCTTCTCTTCGAAAGAGACGGCGACTATTATATTATTTTCACGAAAAGGACTAATGAAGTTCAACACCATAAGGGACAAATAGCCTTTCCGGGTGGAGCTTTTGACGAAAAAGATGGAACCTTGTTAAACACTGCTTTTAGAGAAACTTTTGAAGAAATTGGCATAAAGAGAGAAGACATAGAGGTTTTGGGAACCCTAGACGATATTGTTACGTTTACAAGCAGGTATATAGTCACTCCCTTTGTTGGTTTTTTGAAGCATCCTCCACTTAATTACAAAATTCAAGTACATGAGTTGGAGGAGGTTATTGAGGTTCCCTTATCCGTGTTGCTTGACGATAAGAATTTCCGAGCAGAACAACATGACTTTTTTGGGAAGGAGGTTACCGTTTATTTCTACAACTACAACAAGCACGAGATCTGGGGCGCCACAGCTATGATACTTAAACAGTTTCTAGACTTGCTAAAAAAAGAGTTTTAAATATGCAAAGCCGCGAGCCGCCAGAAGAGTTCCGACTCTACTTGCGGGAAGCGTCGAACAAGTTTTATATGTTTTTTCGCTGTATAATTTTGTTTACGCAATTTTTTGGGTTTTTACTCTTCTGTCTTTGGGGACAAAATTTGTGATTGTTCCATTCTTGATTTTGGCGCATCCCAGGTAATAGTTTTTCCATTTTAGAATCACGTAGCCGCAGGCTTCCGTATCTACTTTTATGTTTTCTCCCCTCATCCATTTAACTGCGTTTTCATAGTCTACTTCAACGATATTTCTTTTTGCCTTTTCACCTATAAGTTGGCTGCCTTCAATTGATAACCTTAATCCGTCTTTTTCGAATCTTCCAAAATATACTCCATAGTGCATAATGTGCAAAGTTTGGCGGTTTAGGTTTGTACACTCAGTGTATGCGTATATTTTTCTTTTTCCCATCTGTTTAAATTTGAAAAGGGGTTGAACGCCGAAGCGTTCCTCTATTATTTTAGAAACTTTTTGTGTGATATCTGTGTTATTCAGCTTTAAACCTCCTTAACCACTTTAGCTACGAAAAAACCTTCGGTGTCGTTATCCTGAGGATGTACTCTAAGACACTTTTGGACTTGACTGTCGAACTTTTTTCCCTCAAAACTTGTGAAGGCTCTTCTTTTTTTAATCGGCAAATTTATTTCCTCAATTTTGGCATTTGTTTTTGATATGAGGTAATCAATCACTTCCTCGTTTTCTGCAGGCTCAAGCGTGCAGGTGGAGTAGACTAGAATCCCCCCGGGTTTCAAAGCCTTATAACCTGCCGAAATCATTTCCTTCTGGAGTTGTGATAGTGATTCAACTTTGTTTCTGCTCCAAAATTTTAGATACTTGAAATTTTTTCTTATCATCCCCACATTTGAACAGGGAGTATCAAGGAGTACTCGGTCAAACATGTTTTCGAATCTATTGAAGTATCTTCCATCCTTCATCGTAACATATGCATTCAAAATTCCGCATCTTTGAATGTTCAATATGAGAATGTTCAATCTGTTTTTCTTTATGTCATTGGCAATCAAGCAGCCCCTGTTTTTCATATACATTGCTATATGGGTTGTTTTACTTCCAGGAGCCGCCGTCATATCAAGCACAAATTGGCCTGGTTTTACCTCGAGCGCCACGGGGGGAATCATAGAAGCCGCTTCTTGAACAAATATGAGGCCAAGATGGAACTCCATAGTGTTACTAATAATCAGTTCATCCGAACCAGCCTTGGGATAAACAAAGTATCCCTCATGGCACCAGGGCACAGGCTCAACATCAAAATCCCTGCTTAAATTTTCTAAAACACTTTCAACACTCACTTTAAGAACATTTACCCTTACACTTTGCCTTAGTGGCTTCAACATGTACTCCCAAAACTTTTTTGAACCATCAATTTTCCCATACCACTCAAAAAATTCAGGGTTTATTTCCCTCAACTGATCCAATTTGTTTGAGTCATTCTGAGTGGAGAACAATGTCCTTCTTTGTGTGCAGGAAAATTTTTCGGATGACATTTAAATGACCATACCTAACTAAAATTATTTAAAGTTTCTTGGCAACGAAATACATAATTACCACCTCCATATTTGAATACACAGTCCAAAATTCGCTGAAAATATTTGTATATATTCAAGGTGGTCTCTCTGAGGAAAGTTAATGTTGTAATTGCTGGAGCCGGTGGGCAAGGCGTTATCACTCTACGTAGAATAATAGAATTTGCAGCCTTTAGAGAAGGGGTTGACGTAATATTAGGTTCTGAAAAGTTGGGTCTTAGTCAGAGGGAGGGGGCCATCGATTGTTGTTGTAGGTTTTTGATTAAAGAGCCAGGCGAGGTTATCGATGAGAGAGACTCACTTTTATCCCCTACGGTTTGTTATGGCGATGCGGATGTTTTGATAGGTTTGGAGCCTTCCGAAGCTCTAAGAAATGCAAAGTTTGCCTCCTCAAAAACCATTTTTATCGTCAATGAGCATACAATTCCCCCAGTGACGGTTTGGGCTGAGATGGCAACTTACCCCAAGTTGGAGGATATTCTTTCTTGTTTGAGACAATTTTCCGACAAGGTGATTTCTCTTAACGCTACTAAGATGGCTGAAGAGGAAGTTGGAGATGCTCAGAAGGCTAACTTGGTGCTCCTAGGTGTGGCACTGGCGTTGGGCGTTCTCCCTATTAGTTACGATTCTTTGAAGCAAACTATAGAAGAAGAAATGCGGGATGTGGAAGAGAATTTAAAAGCACTAGATGTAGGAATAAAATGGGCTAAAACTAATTTGGGGCAGTTTTAAACCTTTTGGGGCTACTTTTCCTATTTTATGGTTGCACTTGTAGAAAGAGATTTAGGCTTGTACTCCTATTTTAAAGTTAGGATAAAGAATATGCGTTTCAAGTGAGAAGCAATGTCTGATCAGGTTATTGATCTTACTGAAGAGGAAAAGCAAGCCTTATCTCTGATTGCTCAATTTTCTATAGGTGAGCGTCAGAAAACCATCACCGGGAGACTACAAAAAGTTTACAAGATTTGGATTAGTGGTAAGGCTAAAATGACTCCTGATGAAACAATTGATAGCTTGGTAAAGAGAGGACTGGTTAGTCGCTCAGAAACAAATTGGATATGTATAACAGAAGAAGGAAAAAGGTTAGTTAAAAGGATATAATATTTAGCCAACAAATAATTAAATTAGTATGCTGAGGTATGGTTTAATACTTTTTTTTGCAAATTTTTGTTTTTTTGTTTTCAAAAAATTTTTAAAAAAAACAAAAAAAATCAAAAAAACTAAATCATCCTCAGGAGCTTCTCTGTACTTTGTGCCAGTGTTTGCCACTCTGCTGGATTCTTAAGTTTGCCTCTGGGATAACTGCAATTAAAAAAGCCCTTCAGCCTCAATTTGCGAATGTTTTGCAAAGTCCTAAACCTCCAGTATTGAACCCACTGTTTCTTCATATTTTTATCTGCATACCTAGAACATCGCAATCCTTTTTTCTGGTGGTACTGTCTTTGCATATTCCATTCGCTCTTCTTTATATCGTTCTATTAGCTCCTGGTACTCCTCCTCACTCATCGCTGGATAAGTGTAAGGTGGATGCTCTTTGTGATATTCCTCGATTAAATCGTAGTACTCCTCTCTGGTCATCCCAAAGAATCCTTTTTCGCCCCAGCGTTTTGCCACATTTAGCAAAGCATTAACAAGGATTGAATTTTTAGCGAAACTCCATGCTCTATCACTGAGTTGCCTTATTGTTTCGATTCTCTCTTTTTCACGTTTTTTCTGCTCATATTCTTGCCAACTCGGTTGACCGGGGAAATACTCACTCACTTTTTTCAACCTCCATTACTTTTTTTGCTTTTCTAATTTCGTATGCTAACTCGTTCAATTTTTCAGCGTAAATTCTTGTTAAGTTTACATACTTAGCAAAGTACTCCTCAAACTGTTGGGGCTTAAAAATAAGCCACAAAAAAAGCTTATCCTTGGAGCTGTTAATATCTCGCTCCATAAAAATCTCGAAGCGCTGCAATTTTTTGATATTTTCAAGGTAGCTCATTCTCACGCCTCCTCAACAGGGAAGAATTTTTTCTCCTCTTCGCTAAGTTTCTCCCCCGCTTTAACAATACCATTCTCAATTACGCTTATTGTCTCCTGTAGAATTTTTTCGTCCC
>JAHQXB010000095.1 GCA_029856435.1 Candidatus Jordarchaeia archaeon | reverse complement strand
CCCTAAGCTATGTATGGGAATCGGTGGAAATTTCAAGTTTATTGAAATATGGTTTTCGGTAGAACCTGAAAGTTGAAGGTTAGGATGCTTCTAGATTTTGGCTTCGCTGTTAACTTTTCTAAATGTCTTCTGTTTTCTGCCGGATGAGTTTATGGTTCTTTTTATTCTAGGATTTTTGTTACGCGTCCGATTGTTCTTGTTGTTCCTTCTCTGGTGAGGATTCTGTCTCCCACTCTTAGGAATTCTGGGGAGTATTTTAGTCTCAGTTTGACTTTTGCAAAGTCTCCGACTACTAGGTAGTTGCGGCCTTCTATTTCTTCAAAGATTACGGTTTGTTGGATGGTGTTGGATTGGAGTACGGGTGAGTAGCCTACGGAGATTTTTGCGGGGTGTCTTGTTACTACAATGTTGGCTTCAAATAGCCTGCAGGCTTGGGATTCAAAGTCCATGTCTGCTATGATTTGGCCTCTTCTCAATTTCTTTGGGTCTACGCGTTTGATGTCGAAGCCGAATATGTCTCCTGCTTTGACGCGCTGGACGCGTTCCCGGAAGACCTCTACTGTGGAGATTTTTCCCTCGAAAAAGTGTGCGTTTTCGTCTGGGCCTATTTTCACTCTTTGTCCGGGTTTGAATATTCCCTGCTTGACGGTCCCCGTGACTACCACGTTTGTTCCTGGCAGTCCTAGGTAAATCTTGTCTATGTAGGCTAGTGCTGGTTTTGTGAGTGATTCCTGAGTTATGCGTGAGGGTAGGTTGGCTAGTATGTTTATGAGGAGGTTTAAGCCATTGCTGGTGACGCTGCTTATTTCCACTATGGGGACGATTATTCTGTGTGTAATCTCCTTTTGTATAATTTTGATGTCTTCCTCGTCTCTGACGAATAGGGGTAGCCGGCCAATGTTTTTGATGGTTTGGCGAACCACTTCTCTTACCTTTTCCAGTTCGGTGGGCTTTGCCTGGTCCACTTTTGAGATTAAAACCATGAATGGTGTTTCTTGACTGGCCATGAGCAATAGGTGTTCTCTTGTAATGTCGTCTAAGCGCCAGACTCCTGTCCGCATCTCTTCTGATAGCATGAGTTTATACTCGTCTCGGGCTGGGATGAGTATTGCACCATATTGGGAATCGGAACCCAGAATGGCTCTAATCATGGTTTTTACATATTCTGAGTGTCCGGGGGCGTCTACAAAATTGATTATTCTTTTTGACTGCTCCAGTACTCTGGCTCTTTCCTGTGGATCCAATGGATTTTCTAAGGGGGTTATTTTGTTGTTGTGGTCTAGTCCTACGAATGCGAAGTGGAGGTCTGCTGTCTGCCCTTTTTCCAGTTCCTGGGGGTGTCTAAGTAGGCAGGCTCTTGCTGATCCCTTTCCGTCGTCTAGCTTGTTTCCTAGGAGAACCCCTATGAGAGTGCTTTTACCAGCGTTAACTCTTCCCGCAAATCCCACAGAGATTAGATCCTGTAATTCTTCTGAGGGTGTTTTTGCCAGAACATACCTTACCACAATTCCCCTGCCGGTGTGAAAGGTGTTTTTCTCGATTATGGTTAAATCTGCTTCTTGGCAGATTCTCCTTAGCACAAAGTCTGAAATCTCAGCCTGTTCCTCTGTTAACCCAAATACCTCCCACTTTTCACCGTTTAAGTCTTCTATTCCCACAAAGAGGTTTCCCTCACCCTCACTTGTTATATACTTCAACTGTGCTATTAACTTCTGCTTTCTTTTTGGGGAAAGGTCTGCAGATTTTAGAAAACGTTTAAATTCCACGCGGAAATTTTCGCCCTTTTCCACCAATTCTCTGAGAACATCAATGTCGGACAAAACTAACACCCATCAGATATAATTTGAATAATTAGCAGATTTAAATATACTCTAAAAACTGTTAAATTCCTAAAAAATGGAAATGCAAATCCACTAACCTAATAGCTCCCTTCTTTGCTCCTCATTACAAGAATTATTGGCGAGAAAGTCCCGACTTTACACGTGGAGGTGTCAATGTTTCTTTTCCAGCAAAAATACAAAAAATCAGATTCTGGATATTAAGGCTACTAGAAGTGTGGATGTGCTCATTTCACATTTTTTGGTAAATCAGTAGGTAATCGTGGAGCATTCTTCCTTTATCGGTTAAGTGCAGCGTTCCATTTTCTTCGGAGACCAGTTTCAAAACTTTTAAAACGGTTAATTTGAAGGGTAATTCCTCCTTTTTGACACCACTAACTGCTAAAATTTCATCAATCGTTAAAAGGCTCCAGCCCAAGTTTCTAACAATGCTTACGCCCTCACTCCCTATTAGCGATATAAGAAAATTTATTTCCCCATTAAGTTTGCTGTGGGGGAAGGCTTCACTTATATATTCACATCTGAACCCATTAACGAAACATCTGCCGTTGCAATTCCAGGTTCTTCTAGAATAGGGATCGAGTAAACACTTAGACTCCACAGACTCTGAAAAGAAGGGACACTCTTCCACCTCAGAGGTGTAACCCTTTATTAGCGCTTGGATGCAGTCGTCCCCAATTAACGGGTCAGGAGTCGTCTTTTTTCCCATGTCTTTTTCTTTGATTCTTTCCAAGATATGCACCTGTAGAATCAAATTGTTTTTCACTAATTGTTGACCCTCCCCTCTTTTTAAGGATTTTAGTACTTTTATCCGCAGATAGACGTCGCCATTTAGTTTCAGTTCCTAAAACTTTTTAGCTACAAAAATGTCCAGAACGCTTAGATAAAAGCCGGGAGATAAACTTCTTATTCTTCTCTTGTAAGGAATTTCAACTTCCAGATTCAATTCCTCGAGTCTGGATGTAACCTTTTCACATAGCCTTTCAAGCTGTTGAGGTCTTTCTCCCTTAGCTATTACTGTGTCGTAGTAGTGAATTGTTCCCTTTGGAGCGATTTTTTGGGCTGCGACGCTCAAATATTCGTAGGCCTTGAGGGGAAGAGGCATAATTATTCGATTAGCTAACGCTGGTTCCTGGGTTTGTGCCGCATCTCCAAGGATGGGAATGACCCTGTCTTCAACATGGTTGAGTAGAATGTTTTTCTTCAGATACTCGATGGCTAGGGGGTTAATATCAACGGAGAAAACTCGGCAGTTTCTTACCCTTTTCGCGATCAGGATGGAGAAGGCTCCAATTCCCGAAAACATGTTTAGCACAACTTCCCCCTCTCTTACTAGGTTTGCTACCCTGTTATGTTCATAACTTAGTCTAGGGGTGAAAAAAACCTTAGCCAAATCCAGCTTGTATCTACACTCATATTCTCTGTGGACTGTTTCAGTTCTATTTTCCCCCGCAATGACCCTCACTTCCCCCACACGCTCCTCATTTGCAATATTTCCCACCCGCACAACAACAGTTCGAAAATGGGTATAATTCTCAAGAATCGCTTTACCTATCTGGGGGTAAAACTCCGACAGCTCCGGGGAGAGCCTTAATACACAAATATCCCCCACCTGTTCATGTCTGCGTGGAATTAGGTGCCACTTATCCTCAGGAAGCAACTCTCTAAGTATTTCTTCCTGCCTCAATATACACTTATCTCCCATAACCACTCTAGCAGGGAAAATTCACCCATGGGGAGAATATGTTCCTATTTGGTTCCACCACTCCTCTCTTTTATAGGGTGTCTAGCATGTCTTGGACGTGTGATTCTGGTATTATATCGTGTGGAAGTCCTTCTCTGAACCCCACCCATGTTCTCTTGGCGTAGCGTGCTTTTTCCCACATCTCCTTGGTGTTTCTTGCTCCAACGTAACCGTACGCTGCTTTGAGGGCGTCTGCTAGGTCCCTTACCAGTGTTCTAACAGAACCCCTATAAGTTACCATTCCCTCTACACCCTCCGCTATTCTCTTGGTGCCTCTGGTATATCTGTCTACTGCGTATCTTTCCCTAATGGCTGATGGAGACGCCATTCCTCTGTACCTTTTCATGGGCACTCCCCTAATATAGACTTTCTCGCTTGGTGCCTCATCTGTTCCGGCAAATAGGTACCCAATCATAACCGCACTTGCTCCTACACCCATGGCTTTTGCAATGTCTCCACTTCCTCGAATTCCGCCATCTGCTACAACACTTATATGTGCGTCGTGTTCCTGAACTGCGTCTGCAACGAGTGCTGTGGCGGATAAGGTTGTTAGTCCTACTCCGGTTACTTGAGTGGTTTGGCAAATGCTTCCGCCTCCCAATCCTACTCGTAGACTCGCCAGATTGTTTATGTCGCTTGTGATTACCTCGTGAGCTGCTTCTTCTGTAGCTATATTTCCATACATGATGAAAGCGTTTACGTCCTTCGAGATTTTTTCCACTGATTTTAAGGCATTGATGTTCATACCGTGGGCTATGTCTATGACTAAAATGTCTACTCCTACCAGGTCCAGTCTTATGGCTCTTTCATGGTCAAAGGGGCTTATGGCGGCTCCCACCATTAAGCGTCCCTCTGCATCTCTCGAAACGTGTGGTGAGTCTTCCAACCTTTTGATGTCTTTGAGTGTTATCAGACCGGTGAGTTTTCGGAGTTCGTCTAAAACAAGCAGCTTTTCTATTCGGTGAAGGTGGAGCAACTGCTTTACCTTCTCTGTGTTAAGTTTTCCTTCATGAAGTATTTCCTTTTCCATGACTGTAACCAGTTTTTCCTTGGGAGTCATTTCCGAACTTACTGGAGCGTCAGGATTAGCGGTGATAACGTCTCTATTGGTGATTATTCCTACCAAGTCGCCAGATCTGTCCAGAACCGGCAGCCCCGAAATATTTTTTTCACGCATAATTCTAATCACTGTGGAGATGGGAGTGTCCGGTGTAACTGTGAGGGGATCCCTAATTATTCCCGATATCTCCTCGCGTTTAACTTTCTTTGCCATTTCCACTTCTACTTGTGTGGGGCAGTTTCTGTGAAGTACTCCCAAAGCTCCCTCCCTTGCTAAAGCTATACACATTTCTGCTTCAGTAACCCTATCCATGGGTGAGGATATAAAAGGTAAAGCTAACATGTGCTCTGGAGTTATCCACACAGAAATATCAGCTTCGCTGGGTTCAAAATCGCTCCTTCCAGGCAGTAGGGCAACATCGTCAAATGCTAGGTGCTCATTGATTTTATTGTTATACTGCATCCCCAACTTTTCTGAAAATTTCATAAATCTCACCGGATGGTAAAAATGTTTGAATGGATTAATTCTGGATTCAGATTTAAAAGTTTTGTATCAAAATGGTAAACTTAAACCCCCTAAACAATAAATTACAATAAAGCTATTCCTTGGAATGTAAATAGGTTTACCTGTTTTTATTCTTAACCTAATATGTTCTCTAGTGTTTTCGTCTATTAGAAGGTTGTTATACTTCGTAGTTTTTGGTTTTCAGTTGAAATTGCTTTTATTTTTCTTGTTTGAAAGATTCCATTTTCCCTCTATGGCGTTAGGTGTACATATTATTTGTCGCTCACCGTTATGTTCTTTGTGAATTACATTAATTTATTAGATTAGTTTCAAAATAGGAAAGCAATTTAGTGAAAACTGTTTTCTATTTGTGTGAAAAGAGGCGGTGGCAGTTGAAGAGTGCAGAGGAGCTTTTTTCCGCTGCGGAGAATAAGCATAATTCTGGAGAATATGGGGAAGCTATTGAACTTTACATATCTGCAGCGGAAAAATTTCAAACAAGTGATTTGGAGAAGTGTGCCGAGGCCTATGCAAAAGCGGGGGTCTTGTTGGAATTGGTTCAAAGAAGTGTTGAGGCTTCAGAGTGCCTATCAAGGGCTGTAGCTATACTGGAGAAACTTGGTATAAAAGATGAGCGTTTTTCATTCTACTGTAGCCATTTGGGGTTCAACTATTTCGTTCAGGAGAAATATGAGAAAGCGGCGGAAAGCTATGTGGCTGCTGCGGAGATTTACGTGAAGTTGAACTCTTTTAGAAGTGCGGCTGAGAACTATTGGCGGGCGGGGGTATCATATAGGCAGCAGGCTGATTACCAATCTGCCGAAGAATGCTATTTAAAGGCCCTTAAACTATGTGAAGAGTCTGGTGACAAGTACCAGCAGGCGGTGGTGCTGGGACTCTTAGGTATTCTCTACGGAGACTCTATGAAGCGGCATGAGGAAGCGGCTTCGATGTATCTTAAAAGTGGGGAGCTCTTCAAGCAGTTGGGGGAAATGAACGAGGCGAGGGATAAATATGTCTGGGCTTTCCAGAGCTATCTTAGTGCCGGAAAAGTGGACACCGCCGAAAAACTTATGCTTTCAATAAACAAAATTTTCCCAGAAAACAACAACTACTATATTTGAAACTTAATTGGTGTGGTTGAGTTTTGGAGTGTCTAATACACCAAACCTGTTTCTGGCTGTTTTACGATTTCCTTGTCGATGATGAATGCTGGGAGTCTGCCTTCTTCCTGCGCTTTTTTTAGTATATCTAGAATCGCTTCCCTTTGTGGTGGGAACCATATTTTCGAGTATCTCATAACTAGGCGTAAATCGTTGATGTTTATTCTTTCGTTTTTTTGGAGTATTTTCATATAGGCCTCTATTATTAGTTCCTGCGCCTTGGGGCTATCGTAAGCCACCAATTCTGTGGGGGTTAAAACTGCCAGTATTATTCCTTCATATACGGCTTTAGAGAGGTAGTTGTAAAACTGTTTTGAGCCGAATCCGCTTTCTTTGGCGATTTCGGAAATTTCCAGTTCTGGTCTCTCCTTCAAGAGCTTTGCTATTTTTCTAACTATGGGAAACACTAAGGCGTTTTCAAAGAAATTAACTCCGTATATTCCCAAAAAGAGTATTAGTAGTAACGCGATTCCTCCCAAGCCCTGTTGAGGGTAAACGACGATATTTGAAGGCCACAGTAGCACAAGCTGAGCCTCAGAAAGGTTCAAGTTTGCAAAAAATTTTTCCGCCAAAAAAGGTAATGGCGTGAATACAGAAATACGGGCTAAATTAAACCTTTTCAAAACTAGCAAAATCCCCTTTAGGGCTATATACACCGGAAGTGTTATCCAAAGTATGGGGTGGGCGGTGGCTCTTGTGAGTAGCCAGTAGGTCAAAAGTGGGGGTAGGGTCTCAGGGGAGTAGGAGAAATACTGAAAAGTAGTATAAATTCCGTAAATATTCTCGCATATTAGACTCTTCGAGTATAAATAGTAAACGGATTGCCACGAGATGAAGAATGTGCCTAATAGTCCTAAGGCTTCTATGGTGAGGAATACTATTGAGTAGGTGAGGAGATTTTTATTAATGTCCACTTAGGCAACCTTCCAGTTATAGTAATATTGTATTCTCAGAAATTAAAATTTGGGGAATCACGTTTCTTCTCTACTCTTTCCTTTCTTTCTAAGAGCCTCCATTAATTCTTCATATTCCCTTTTTGCTCCCAAAATTTTCCTTATACCCTCAGGTTTACCAGATAAATCCGGTTTTGGTGGTTGAATTATTGTTGATCTAAGTACCTCAGCTAATACAAAGAGCACCTCCATTGAGGGGTGTGTCCTCTTGAGTTTGAATATTTTTTGGTTCAATTCGTCTAGCTCCTCCTCCTTCATGACTAGAAAGTTTTTGGATAAAAGCGCCCAAACAATATTTCCTTCATTGTCAGCTCCGTATAGGTCAAATTCTTTTCCGTCGACTTCGCTTGTCCTGTGGATCTGGGTAGTCTTTTCTACAATTTTTTCGTCAAATGTGCCTCCCCTTCGCAACCCCACCTCATTTAGTACAAATATCACCTCCAGAGAGGGAATGCTTTCTTGTAGCTTATTTATGTACAGGAGTAAGTTGCGTTTTTCCTCTCCACCCATTTTGGTGGAGTCATAGGTGATGAGCGTCCAAACGATATTTTGTTCTCTATCTCTTCCCACAAGGTCGATTTTTTGGCCTAAAACATCCATATAGCGGGAGACGCTACTTGTTTTCTCAATAATTGATCGGTGAAAAGTGGTTTGCCTAGAAAGATAGCTTCGAATGAGGTATTCTTTAAAACTAACTGGCAGAAAAGCTCTTTCAAAGTCTTTAATTGAGAGCATACTGTTCACACTATTTATTAAAACCTGCGGGATGGGCTGTCTGTAAACGTAATATTTTTTAACATCCTCCACTACTCGCTTGGAATGCTCAGAAAGGATCGGGGCGAAGCGATAAAGTAATTCGCTATCCTCTCTCCCAACTACGAAGGAAAGTGTGCCGATTCTCACTCCCCCTCTAGCTTTCTCATCCTTTATGGCGAAATAAAAAACAAAGGCGCTCTTCTGCTCTTCTATGAGTGGTATTATGGATTCCCCCTCATCCACCTGTTGACTTAGGGAAAGTGAACTAATCATACTCTTTAGGGCGATTTTGTTGGCGACTGCCTTATCGATTCCCTTAAAGTAGACACTAATGGGGCCAGCTTCTTCATCGAAAATGGCTAAACAAACGCCTCTGTTCTCAAACAATATATCACATCCAAGCATTTCGCTTTTACAGGCTCACTTTCACCTTACAAAAGTGTTTAAAAAACTAAATTAAAGATTTTAATGCTTGCTTTTCTATATGTTTAAAGGCAAATATAAACTTTAAGTGTGTGCTTCTTAATCTTTTTGATGTCCAAACTTTTAACAAGCACTTAAAAACTATAATTTCAATAAAACACATTATTCCGAGACGAATAAAGTTATGAAAGCTGATTAGCAATGTTGCTCTTTGGCACGGCAGGTACACCTATCACCAGTCCGGTGAGGAACTCAATTGGTGGTATTAAAAGGGTGAGAGAACTGGGGCTAGACGCTATGGAGCTAGAATTCGTTTATGGAGTAAAAATGGGTGAAGCTCTAGCCCAAAAAATAAATGAGGTATCCAAAAATGAAAATGTCCACCTCACAGCGCACGGACCCTACTATATAAATCTAAATTCTTATCGGAAGGAAACAGTTCAAGCAAGCATTGAGAGAATACTTAGAACCGCTAGAATAGCTAAGAAGGCGGGGGGCAAATCCATAACCTTTCATCCAGCATACTATGGAGGAATGAAACCAGAGCTTGTTTACAAGAATGTTAAGGAACATCTTTCCCAAATAGTTAGGATTCTTCAAGACGAAGGAAACAATATTTGGATAAGGCCTGAAACTACTGGTAAGAAAAGCCAGTTTGGAACTCTCAATGAGATAATAAAATTGAGCCAAGAGGTAGAGCAAATCCTACCCAATGTTGATTTTGCTCATCTCAACGCTCGCACAAACGGCATGTGTCGAAGGTACGAACACTTTGAACTGACCCTCAACATGTTAGAGGAAGGTTTGGGACGTGAAATTCTTGACAACATGCACATTCACATATCGGGAATAGAGTATTCCTCCAAGGGAGAGCTGCGACACACTGTTTTAGAGGAGTCTGACATAAATTATGTGGAGCTGGTAAAATCTTGGAGGGACTACCGGATAAAAGGAGTAGTGATCTCGGAGAGTCCCAATATTGAGTTCGACGCCCTGCTACTGAAAAAAATTTATCTGTCTTACGAAAGAGAATGAACAAAATGGGGAATGAAATCCTAAATGAAAAATATAAACTCTCCCAAAATTTTGGAAATCCCCTTCACAAAAAGCGGATCAAACATTATAGCCTCTGCACCAGCAAGAGCGGACTTCCTAAACACTCATCAAGACTACAAAGGATTACCCGTGGTGCCTGTGGCACTAAACCTGAGAACCTATATGTGCGGAGAATTTAGGAACGATGATGTTTTCGAAGTAAATTCACTCGACCTTCAGGCGGCAGGAGAGGAGTTTCAAGACAGGTTCTCAATAGGTAGTATAGAGTATCTTGGTAAGGGATGGTTCGGAAACTACTTCAGAGCCATAGTGAAAATCTTGGAAAAAAGAGGCCTCTCAAAGAAACTCAGAGGAATGCGCATCTATGTTAAGAGCCAGATTCCCATAGCGTCGGGATTAGCAAGCAGCGCCGCCCTAGAAGTGGCCTTCGCCACACTACTGAATGAGGCCTTCAAACTAAAATACAGGGAGGGAGATTTAGCCGAAATAGCTTACCAAGCGGAGAATGCAGAGTTAGGTATACCCTGTGGGCGTCTGGATCAGTATGGCTCAGCATTTGGGGGGATAATAAAACTAGATTGCAAGTTTCCCATCCGTGTGGAAAAGCTTCCTGCAAGAAACCTCACCTTTGTAATCCTTAATTCTGGAATCAAACACTCCACCGCAGAAATTCACCCAGTAAGACAAAAGGAAATAAGCGAGGGCCTAAAAACCCTTATGGAGTGTAGCACGCTTCCAGACAAAATTAAAAGCAAATTGGGTTACCGGTTTGATGAGCCAGAATGGGAAAAAATAAGCGAGGAGGAACTAGAAGAATACCTAAAACTGTTGCGCGATGATGTAGCTGATAGAATACGTTTCACCCTCAGAATGCAAAAATCCACAGAAATCGCTTTAAAAATCCTAAAAGGCAAAAGGCCAAAACCCCCAAAAAAGGGGCCGTCAATGAGTCCTCTATGGCAGAGAATAAAAAACAAATCACACGACCTCCAGATTCTGGGCGAAATAATGAACTATCAACACGAGCTTCTAAGAGACCTATACAAAGTGAGCCTAACAAAACTGGAAAAGATAAGAGACGCCACACTACAAGCGGGAGCATACGGAACAAAGATTTCCGGAGCAGGAATGGGAGGTAGCCTAATCTCACTCGTAGACTCTGAAAAATGCGAAAAAGTTTTAGAAGCAGGAATAGCCGCAGGAGCAACCCAAGGGTGGATATCCGCAATAGGCGAAGGAGCAAAAATACACTAAATTCCCCCCAAAAATGAGTATCTACCCATGCAAATAACTCTAAAAATCACAAATCTCCAAACTATTAGGGCACAACTGGAAAATTCATCCTTAAAGTTCTTTTTTTAGTTTGGGGGAAGATTTTAAGAAACATTCTTATATTAACACATCTAAAATTGATTCTCATTGAGAGGTGGTTAAACGTGTTAATGTTTACCCCTGGACCCACAGAGGTTCACCCACGCGTTCTTCAGGCAATGGCCCGTCCCCTTCAAAATCCAGACCTGGATCCCGACTTTTACAGCTTTTATGATTCCCTATGTGAAAAGATTAAGAAAATTATGAAGACCGACAATGATGTTATACTACACTCTGGAGAGGCAATTATCGGTCTTGAGGCCGCTGTAGCAAGTCTTGTGAGTCCGGATGAAAAAGTCCTCACAATAGCTTCCGGTATTTATGGAGAGGGCTTCGCAAATTTTGTTCAAATGTATGGAGGAAAACCGGTAATCGTCAAATTTCCCTACGATGAAATAGTGAAACCTGAAGAGGTAGAGAGGGCTCTCGAAAAAGAAAAAAATATAGAAGTCGCCACAATGGTTCACTGCGAAACCCCCAGCGGAACCCTAAACCCCCTCAAAGAAATAGGCAAAATCTGCAACGAATACGGAATAATACTCGTAACCGACGCAGTTAGTAGCGTTGCTGGAGTACCTGTAGAAACCGACAAGTGGCACGTAGACATAAACATTGTAGGCTCCCAAAAATGCATCAGCGCCCCACCAGGCATCGGAATAATTTCTGTAAGCAAGAAGGCGTGGGAGAAAATGGAGAGAAGAGATCAAAAAAGTAGGATAAAAAGCTTCTACCTAAACCTTTTATCCTGGAAAAGAGACTGGTTCCAAAACAGAATTTTCCCATATACTCATGCGGCTTCCCTACTATACGCTCTAGATGAAGCTTGCCAAATTATTTTGGAAGAAAAAATCGAAAAAGTATATGAGCGACACCAAAAAGTGGCAAACAGTGTCAGACAAGCAGTTAAAGCCATGGGTCTCGAATTATACCCCAAAGAAGAAGACTACTGTTCAGATACCGTTACAGCCATAAAAATCCCTAAAGGAATAGAAGATGAAAAGCTCAGAAACCATATCCTTCAAAAATATGGAGTAATGATTGCTGGCAACTGGGGAGATCTACGCGGAAAAGTAATACGCTTGGGACATATGGGCTACAACGCCTACCCCCACAAAGCAATACATGCAATCTTTGCACTAAGCGAAAGTCTAAAAGATCTTGGCTTCAAAACCAGCACAGAAGACGCAGTAAAAACCATTAAAGAACACCTGTAGACTTTGGAAACCATAAAAATTTAAAATTCATCAAACAACTAAATTCTCCTCAATTTAAATTTGGCAATTTCCTCATCTCTTTTTTAGTATGTATTTAGCTCCTGGGAGCAGATCTGGTGTTATATGCTTCCTTTTCCTGAAAGGAGGCCTTTTGGGTCCTTTTCCATGGTGTTAAGCATTCGCCGGAAGTCTAAATAAGCTTTCCTTCGGTGTTTAGAGCCCCAGCATCCGTTACTTGATCACAAAAGCTGAACACTCATACGATAAAGCGCTTTAGACAAAGGATGAAAACCTAAAGTTTTTTATGGTAACTACATACCCTTTTTATAATTTTTAAAAATATGGTTTTTATAAATAAGTTTTGGAATATGTCTTCATTTTTTAGAACCGAGAATAAAACTAATAAAATTGAAAAATTAAAAAAAGAAAAGGATTTTTATCCTTTTTTATGTAAAGTATGCTTTTACTTCTTCTTTCGTAAGGTACCAGATGATAATGATGCTGATTATGATCATTGGAATTCCGATGAGAGCGCCAACGATAGTTATTGTCAGTATAATGCCTCCGATGAGTCCTAAAACGTTAATGATGATAGCCAATATCCTAGCCCAATCTTTGAGGGAGAATAATCCCAGGCCGCCGATGATATAAATGATGCCCCAAATAATATAGATGAAGACAGTTATGCTGATTCCTACGAAGGGGGAAGCCCCTGCTATTCCAATGATAAATCCGCCCATAAGAGTAAGTATACCATAGAGTATCATCAGTATCGCTAGAATTGTGACTCCAGTTGGTCTTTCACTCATTTTTCATTACCTCAATAATTTTTGTAGGTATGCTTCTTCAGCCTTGTAATGGAAACTATTGCCATGTTGAAATCTTAAAAATGTTTTCCATACTCATTTGCAGGTTTTCGTCAAGAGCCGAATACTTTTATTTTGGTAACACACAAGCAAGCAGAATAATCACAGGCTTTCCCATATTAGAGCTCATTTATAAATACACTAAATACGCGAGGAGGTAATTATTCTGGGTCTACTAATCGTTTGGCACAGAACTTAAGCTATTAATACTGCTGATTTCTGAATTTAGTTTTGTCAAATGATCATTTTCAGTATCATAGTAGAAAAAAGAGGAGTGTTTGGTTTTTCTTACTATTTTTGAAGGACCATTTGTTGTCCGCAGCATACGAGTGTGCCTCTTCCTGCTTGTAGTACCTGTACTTTGTTTCCGCAAATTGTGCAGTAGTAGACTTCTCCTACTTTAGTCATTGCGATTCCTCCTATGTAAATTGAGTATCAGTCAATATTGAATATCAATTAATTATTTATATATGTTACTAACTAACAAAATATAAAACTCCTTCTAGTTAATCTTATAATATCCGCTGCCTACATTTACCCTAAAAAATTTTGTTTCTGAGTGGAGGTGAAAAAATTGGTGAGCGAGGAACTAAAAGAATGGTTAAACAAGGCCATAGCCCGAGAATTACAGGTATCCATCCAATATATGTGGCAGCATGTAAGGGCAGTGGGAACAAAGAGTGTAGCAATAGTTGATGAATTAAAAAAGATAGCCATCCAAGAAATGAAACACGCCGAAGCCATTGCGGAGAGACTTGACTATCTTGGCGGTGAACCAACAACCCAGCCCTCACCCATCACAGTGGGTAAAAAACTAAAAGAAATGATAGAGCTAGATAAGAAAGCCGAAGAAGAAGCGATTCAAATGTACCGAAAAATCATAGAAATGGCAGAGAAAGAAAAAGACTACACCACCAAAAAACTATTCATGAGCATACTTGCAGACGAAGAGGACCACGATAACTCATTCGGTACCTGGTTAGAAGACTTCTGAAAACAATAAAAAAGACACTACTATAATCAATATCGGGCAATTAAGAATCCACTTGTATCTCTAAATCTTATATTCTTTTTTTAAAAAATTTTTTGTTAATTCGATTTTTTTTAGTTCTATCTTCCTATTGATTTTGCGAGTTTAGATATTTCTAAAAGGGAATCACTCGATATGCTGCTGACTAACTCGATTATTTTGCGTATTCTTTCATCCTTCAACTTGTAAAGGCTTCTTTGACCCTCTTTGCGATACTCAAGGACTCCCGCGTTTGTTAAAATTTGAAGGTGCTGGGAAATCGTGGACTGCGATTTATCCATGGCAGGTATAATGTCACACTGGCACATCTCCTTATCACCTAAAAACTGAAGAATTTTCAATCTTGTTTCATCTGCTAGGGCTTTTAAAAATTCAACATTTTTTTTCATAACTAGATTCCTAACTTCCAAAAAAGTACCTCCAAATTCCGAGTAGATTAACCATTAATCCTAAGTAATGTATTACCTACAGAAATTGACACTTGAGCGTGTTGTGTATGCTCTGAGATGGTGTGTGTTTTTCTAATTCGTGTTCTCTATACTATTTAGAATCTAAAATTTTTATAAACTTATCGAAATATTATAATATTTACATACATATCAAACTTAAAAGTTGAATGTTTACTAATATAGGTGACCTTAAAGTCAGAAAAAGAGGAGCATAAAGCAAGTTAGCTTAGATATTTTTAGATTTGTTGGAATAAGGATAAAAGAAATTGAACAGTTAAGTGTGTGGTGGTAGTGTCTTGTTGAAAGTTGTTTCTATCATAATTGATCCCCCACTTTCGGAGCGGGTAGCGAAAGCATTCGACATAATAAATGAAATTATTAGAACTGATGCTAATGTTACAGTATACTTGATTGGTGATGGAGTATACTGTGGGATGAGAGGAATGACTCTGGAAACTATTGATTCTGAGCGTATTCAAGTTTTTGCGAGTAAGGAGGATTTGGAGGCGCGGGGCGTTCAGGAGGATTTACTTTCAAAGAGGTTGAGGTGTCAATATGATTTGATTGGTAAGATGATAGTTGATATTATGGAGAGTGCGGATAGAATTCTATGCTTCTAGGTGATTGTGATGAGTAAGACATTGACCTTAGTTCTATATCATGGTCCTTATGCTTCTCAAAGAGTGGATATTGGTCTCTTAATAGCTGCGAAGGCTCTAGAAAAGGGTTACAATGTTAACATTTTTCTTTATATGGAGTCGGTTCACTCTGCTAAGAAGGGGCAAAGCCCAAAATATTTTCCTAATGTTGGTGAAAAACTCAGTGAACTAGCTCAGAAGGGAGCGAAAATAAAATCCTGCTCGCGGTGTGCGGGAGCTAGGGGTTATGTTGAGGGGGAGGAAAATGATGGAATTTATCCCACCAGCCAATATGTTAGTGGGGTTCACATAGCTAATCTGCGTGACTTGGGTCACTGGCTCAAAAACAGCGATAGGGTGTTGGCCCTTTAGAGAAGGTGGTTAAAATTAACACGGTACTGCTAATAATCACGAAAGCGCCCTATGGCTTTGAAGACTGTTTTAGTGGACTATATGTGGCTGTCGCTTGCCTTAACAGTGGGTTGAGATGCATTTTACTATTTATGGGCGATGGAGTATATGCTACGATTTCAAATCAAAGCCCCGAAAAAATATCTATGCCTAGTGTGGAAGATTTGATCTATACCCTTCTCCCAGAGTCCGAGTTGTATGTTCACAAAAAATCTCTCGCGGAGAGAAAAATACCTGAAACAAGAATAATAAAAGGTATCACTCCCATTGAAGAAGACGAATTGGTAAAAATAATTCTAAAACATGGCGAAGCCGTAATCATTTTCTAAATTTCTTTATCAGTTTTGCTCCTTTCTCCACTTTTGTGGTGTGCTGTGAAATTATTGATATATTGTTATAAGTCGATATATTTAAAAGGTGCCGCCACTAATATCATACAAAGGAAAACTATGTTAATGGGCGTCAAACCAAAAACACAAGTTTAGACCAAAAGTGAAAAAAGTGAATAAACCAGAACAAAAACAGAAAATAGGAGGAATGATTCCATGTCAAAAGTTAAGGTAGATATTTTTATCCCCATGGGTTCATGCGCCTGCCAATTCTCAGCATTCATGGATCGCGTATTTGCAGTACTGACAAAATACCGAGACCAAGTGGAATTTGACGTAAAACCTTCATTCTCAGACGAGGCTAGGAAATTCAAAATCGGCAGTAAAGGACTAGTGGTAAATGGCAGCGAAGTGTTCCCTGAATTTTTCAACCCGGAAAGCCTAGAAAAAGCAATAGAAAATGCTCTAAAAGCATAGCCACAAACCATCCTCCTTCATACGTTTTTCCAAGAACTGTCGACGGCGACTTTTGCAAGGATGCTTCAAGGGTGGAACTGCATCAATGAACCAACAAGAAGGTAATCTAGATAAGTTAACAAGTTATTCAAAATGGTCGAGGGCTGTTTTTGGAGAACGAGGTTTTCTACTGCAATATTTGCAATAAGGTTCTTCACCCAACTTCTGAGGAGCTGAAGTGCATATACTGTAAGGAGGTTTCAGTGGCTGATTATACTTGTGATGACCATCACTTTGTGTGCGAGAACTGTAGGTTAGCTCTTCCCGAAGAACTAGTTTTAAAAACCTGTGAGAGGAGTGAAATAAAAAATCCGTACGAACTAGCTAACCTAATAATGAAGCATCCTGCAATACCCATACATTCACCCATTCATCACTACCTTGTTCCCGCTGTGCTGTTAACCGCCATAAAAAATGTAGGTTATGATTTGCCACCCAGAGCGGTTAGGATTGCCATTAAGAGGGGGAAAAGGATACCCTATGGTACTTGTGGATCCTGGGGTGTGTGTGGGGCTGGAGCAGGTGTTGGAATCGCTATGAGTGTTCTAACGGGAGCAACTTACAGGTCTGATACTGAGAGGTCAGAGTGTTTGGATGCTAGTGGTGAATCGCTACTCTCCATTTCAAGGCTAGGGGGTCCAAGGTGCTGCAAAGCCAGCGTTTATGCTTCTATAAAAAGCGCCATAGGCCTTTTAGAAAAAAAATTTAAAATCAAATTACCCTCAAATTTCGAGGAGTGTCCTTTTTCTTCCAATAATGTAGAATGTAAAAAGGATAAATGTGTGTACTTTAAGGGAGGCCACCAAAATTAGGGAACTAAGACTTTTCATCCAGGACATTGTTGAGCCAAGCCGGGGGTGGGCTTTAGATGAAACCATTATGCTCCACGTTAAGGGTGGAGATGCACCCAACTCAGTACATTTTTGGAGGAGTCCTCCCTCCATAGTTTTGGGAAACCTGCGGTTGAACCGAGACCAGATGGGTTTCTTGGAAGGGAAAAACGTCAGTATTATTAGGAGGGTTACTGATGGACCAACATTCTACGCTGATGAAGGCTCACTGCTCTTTGGCTTTATTCTTGATACGCGTGACCCCTTTTTTCCAAGGGAGTTAAATGATTTGTACCGGCTGGTTTACTCTCCCCTAATTGAAACAATAGAAAATTTTGGGTTAAAATGTGCCTTTGATAATACTTCTTACCTATTCGTAGATGATGTGGTAATTTCTCAGGTTTCACAGTTTTGGTACTATGACGTACTAGTTTTTCAGGGCGTCGTTTACCTAGATATTGACGTGGATTTTGCCAACTCTGCGGGTATCCTACCCAAAAAGGTATCCAGCTTAAAACGGCTCTCATCAAGCGAAAAGAAAATTAAAGAATTTATTGGGGAGGCTTCGCATAGGATAAGGGAAAAATTTGGGGCCGCCCTTGTTGAGGGAAGTTTAACAGATTTAGAGAAAAACACTTTTGAACGGGTTTTGAAAACTAAGTATCAGTCTCCAAAATGGAATCTAGAGTTTTCTCCACCTCTAGCTTATGGTAAACTTCTCATAGAGGTTTTGACTGCTTCTCCCCCCACTAAAATGTGTTCCCAGATAGAAAAAAATGTGAAAGAGGGAATAAAAATGTCTGGGAACGAAGAAGAAATTGAATTGAGGATATGGAGAAGGGGAAGAGGTTTACCTCCGGGCGTTACTGTTACAAACGGGTTAATAGAAGCTGCTAAAAAGTCCCAGATTCCCGCAGTAATAGTAAACGGCGAGCTAAAATATGGAAGAAATGTTCCCACCCCTGAAGAACTTTCAGATGTTATAAGGGAAGAGATTAAAAGGATAAAATAATGGGGGGCGGGGTGACTTTGAAGGAGTCCTGGCGCTTCATCGACTATAGTTCAGATGACCCCTACATGAACTTAGCAATAGAGGAAACCATGGCCAGAAGCATACTGGAAAAAAATTCTCCAAACGCTCTCCGAGTGTGGCAACACCCCCTAATTGTAAGCGTAGGGTGCAACCAGCGGGTGGAGAAAGAAGTGAACATAGATTACTGTAAACAGAAAGGAATAAAAATAGTGAGGAGACTATCAGGAGGCGGGGCGGTATACCAGGATTCGGGAAACCTAAACTACTCACTCTACATAGACACTAACAAGTTTAGATCCTTCAAAGACCCCGTAGAGTCATACTCGTATCTCTGTAGGGGTTTAATCATCGCCCTTAAACTATTGGGACTGGAGGCAGAGTTTAAACCCGTAAATGATATTGTTATAGGTAAGAGAAAAATTTCTGGAAACGCCCAGCACCAACTCTACAATGTTCTCATCCATCACGGAACCCTCCTTATGGATCTTAACTTTGAAAATTTGGAAAATGCTCTGACAGTGCCCACCGAAAAACTCAGGGACAAGAATGCCTCCTCAGTCAGAGATAGAGTGACAACAATAAGAAGGGAGCTGGGGACAACAATCCCCGTGAGTATTGTGAAAAACGCGTTGCGCAAAGGATACCAAGAAGCTCTCGGTGTGGAGTTCCAAGACTCTAAGCTCACACCGGAAGAACTAGAAATGGCCCGGGAACTCCAAAAAAAGTACAGCTCCCCAGAATGGATTTTTGGAAGCAGCCTCGAGTTTGAACACGAAACCGCATACAAGGCACCCGGAGGACTAATACGCGTTTCCCTAAACATATCCAACAACAACATAAAGGAAATAAACATAAGCGGGGACTTCTTCATAAACCCCCCACAAGCCCTAAAACAACTTGAAAAAATGCTTAAAGACGCGCCATACAACTATCAAACCATAAAGCAAATAGTTGAACAATTCTATAAACAAAATGTAGTTACACCTGGAGTAAACCCCACAGACTTCATAGCAGCAATAATGCAAGCAAAAGCAATTCTCCCATAACCACAACGATTAACTCCTTCCTCCTTTAAACACATTCCCCCAAAAACTATCCTCCTTTAACCCACTTCGACATTTTTAAATAGTCCTACCAACCTAATAGGAATGGGTGCGGGTATCCTGTTTGTAAAGGTCACGTGTCGCTTTCAGGTAACAATTTCTCAAGAGGTTAGGGAGGAAGTAGGGCTAAACATAGGAGATATTGTGATGCCCGATATGTAGATGGCAAAATAGTTATAGGGAAGGTTGGCGGAGAGTGGGAGAAAGTCATTGTGGAAACCGCAGGGGTTTGGAACAATCACTCCATCTTTGGAAAAATGAAAAAATAAGTAGAGGTTATCCAATGGCTTAAAGGTAAAACTGAAGAAGAGGATTAGAGTTTCACTCGATACAAGCGTTATAATTAGCCATCTCAAAGCCGATGAATTCTTTCCCGAGCTCCTCAAATTTTTCAGATGGGCTAGAGAGAAAAACTATTAGATTCACACTTAACAATGGAAGCCCGCAAAAATTACAAAAAATCAAAATAAAAATCTTAGCTACAAATGATGAAGATTCGCAAGAGTGCAAAATTAAAAATAGTAATTTTGACGTTGGAGAACTTCCCGAAAACAGTCCATAATCTCTTGAATATGCGCATTGTGCAGTTAGTACTGTTACTAACTAGAATTTCTATCTATTAGTTACTTCTTTGCTTC
>JAHQXB010000072.1 GCA_029856435.1 Candidatus Jordarchaeia archaeon | reverse complement strand
AGAGATTAGAGGCATTAAAGAGGACATTAGGGGCATCAAGGAGGATCAGCTCAAAATCTGGGAAGAGATTAGAGGCATTAAAGAGGACATTAAGCAGTTGAGGAAGGATTTCAACGATATGTTGGAGAGGATTAAGGCTCTGGAGAAGGGTCATGTAGATCTTAGGTCTGAGCTTTTTGTGGGTTTTGATTCCATGAGGGTGTTTGCTGGGGTGAGTTTGGAGGAGTTTGTGAGGGTTTGGATGAGTGGCTCTCTCAGGGAGCGGGGAATTCTTCCCGTGGGGGTCAGTTTGGAGAGGGCGGTGGTGGATGGGGAGGAGATAAATCTTTTCAGTGAGGAGCCCCTAGTTGTAGGTGAGGTTACCGCCCATGCCGAGAGTGTTGAAGAAGTATCCAAGCTTTTGAGGAAGGCTGAGGCGGCAAAGAGAAAGTACAAAAAGGAGCCCCGATACCTGTTCCTAAGGGTTTTAACCGCACCCAGCAGCGTAGCCAAAGAAATGAGGAGAATGGCAAAAGTTAAAAACATAGACCTAGTAATAGGAAAGGAATCCTAGTTTGCATCCGAAAAATTTTTGACAAGCTGTATTTTAGTATATGTGGTGGTGGAATAGTTTTGGAAGGAATATTTTTTTCTGATGTTTCTGGTATTGATCCTGAAAATCATATTATCTGCACCTACTATGTGGAGACTGATGGCAGCCTTGAGGGTGCCGGTGAGGCTATAGCAGCAGAAGAATCCATAGGAACTTGGACCGACATTGGAACTGTGACTAATGATATTCAGCGGAGACTTGCTGCTAAGGCTTTTCAATTCGAAGAGAAAGGGAAGAAGGGGGTTGGCCTAGTTAAGATAGCGTTTCCAGTTGAACTCTTTGACTTGGAAAATGGGGGTATCCCCAACATAATGAGTATGATTATGGGTAACCTGTTTGGCCTCACCGCTCTGAAAAATGTGAGACTGCTGGATGCCGAATTCCCCCAATCTGTGCTAGCCTGTTTTCCGGGACCAAAATTTGGTTTAGAGGGCGTACGGGAAATTGTGGGCACCAAGAAGGATAGAAGGCCTCATTTGGGGACCATAATTAAACCCAAGGTTGGACTCAATCCCTCACAGACTGCCGAGGTGGCCTACGAAGCGGCAGTGGGGGGAGTGGATCTTATCAAGGACGATGAAACTCTAGTTTCTCAGAGCTTCTGCCCCTTGGAGGAGAGGCTGTCTAAGGTTATGGAGAAAATAGACTTGGTAAAGGAGGAAACTGGGAGAACCGTCTTTTACGCGTTAAACATTACTGGGAATCTAAACAGGTTGTTGGAGTTTGCAGATTATGCGGTGGAGAACGGAGCAAACATGATTATGCTTGACATATTGCTCTCTGGCCTAGGTGCGTTGCAACACTTGGCTGAAGATCCATCAGTGAAGCTTCCTATTCACTGCCATAGAACATTTCACGCCGCCTTCACTAGGAATCCTCTTCACGGAGTTCATATGAGGGTGATAGCCAAATTAACCAGACTTGCGGGAGGGGATCAGTTGCACAGTGGAACAGCGGCTGGAAAAATGGGGCTTCCTGAGGAAGTAGTTGAAGCAAAGGAGTCTGGGGAAGTGTTACTTCGAGAATGGGGCAAAATTAAACCAGTAATGCCCGTGGCTTCGGGGGGAATTCACCCAGCGTTAGTTCCCAAAAATATTGAATTGTTGGGTACGGATCTCGTGATCAATGCGGGAGGTGGTATACATGGCCATCCAGACGGTACTAGAGCTGGGGCTGCCGCAATGAGACAGGCCATCGATGCTACCATGATAAAAATCCCCCTAGAGAAATATGCAGAGACTCATCCTGAACTGAAAAAGGCTCTGGACAGGTGGGGCTACAAGTATGCAGAGAAATCGGAAACCCTAGGGCGCCGCTACGGAGAATAAATTCGATAGTATATTATTCATAAACAGTTATCTAAACAGTCCCATGTAGGTTTAAGGAGAATAAACTCTCAAGATCCATCTACTTATCTATACCAGTCTATTCTTCTTCATTTGTTTTGCAGGCTTAGGGCTCTGTCAATTTCTTCTTTGAAGAGTGAGTAGGGTTCGGCTCCAATAATGACTGCGTGTCCCTTTATTATGAAGGTGGGGACTCCGGGGATTCCTCTGTTTCTTCCTTCACGGAAGTGTTGCTTTATAATATCCTTCTTGGAACCGTTTTTCAGACATTTTTCGAACTTTTCTGCATCTATTCCAATGCTGGCAGCTATTTCTTTCAAGATTTCTGTGCTACCAATGTCTTTGTGTTTCCTGAATAGAGCCTCGAAAACTTTTTCGTGAAACTCCCAAAATTTGCCTTGGTCTCGGGCGCACTCACTGGCCTCAAAGGCCTTCAGTGAATCAGGAAGCGTAAAAGGAAGCTCGGGGGGAACAATCTCAAATTCTAGTCCTCTCTCTTCAACCAGTTTCTTTACACGCTCAAAAATGTTTAGAATGTACTCGTCGGAAAAGTAGGGTTTGACTGTTCCCGGATAAAGGGGATAATGCTTCCAGGTAAAGCTAATTCTGTCACCGTACTCTTCCTTAAGTTTTTTTAGGGTGAGGTATCCTACTAGGCAGAATGGGCAAATGTAATCCGAAAAAACAATGATTTCGAGAGGGGAACTTTTTTCAGCCAAAGCATTTCAACCCTTGAAATTTATATTAATGGCTATTCTCTTTTTAATTGTTTTTTAACGCAACATAACATTACCATGCTGACCTTAAGACGGTAAGTGGTTAAACCTTTTTTCTCTTATTTTGTTTTCTGCACAAATTTTTGTGCCATGAAAATGTGGATCAATGAATGTGTTGAGATAGGAGGTATAATTGCACGTCTTTTACAGATGGGGGAAAGCGAAATTAGTTTATTTGGTTCTGAAAAATATTTTAATTAGTGTAGTTATTGGAACTTTAGTGATTGATTGGAGGATGGAGTGTTTTTGTCGTTTACCGTGGAAGATTTGGAAAAGGTTGCGGAACTTATAATTAATTCTTCCTATTTGGTTGCGTTTACTGGGGCGGGTATTTCGACTGAGTCTGGGCTTCCTGACTATAGGGGTCCGGAGGGGGTTTGGACACTTAAAGCAAAGGGTTTGAAGCCCAAGTTGCCAGCCAAGCCCATGGATCAGATTGAGCCTAACCCGGGTCACTATGCTCTTGTTGAGCTTTACCGTATGGGTATACTGAAATATCTTATATCTCAAAACGTCGATAATCTCCACTTAAAATCAGGTATTCCCTCCAACATTCTCTCCGAGCTTCACGGTAACTACACTTTGATGAAGTGTATAAATTGTGATGCGCGTTTTTCGAAGAAGGAGATAGGGTGGAATGACCTATTATTTGGCAAGGGCTACAGAACTGAGCAGCCGGTTCCCAATCAACCAGTTTGTCCCAAGTGTTCAGGTAGAATTATTTCCTCAGTGGTAAACTTTGGCGACCCGATGCCTGAGCGGGAAATGCAGGAATCACTTAAGCAGGCACAGAAATGCGACATCATGCTGGTGATAGGTTCCTCGCTTAGTGTGTCTCCTGCCAACCAGTTCCCGCTCATTGCAAAAAGACATGGGGCCAAAATAGTAATAATAAATTTGGGTGAAACTCAAATGGAGGAGATCGCAGATGTGAGAGTCTATGCCAGCGCAGGCGAGTTTCTCCCCAAACTGGTAGATAAGATAAAAAAAATGAAGTGACCGTACTTAGTGAAATTGTAAAGGTAAAAACTATTTTTGAATTTTTTTCACGAAAAAGTATATTAGTATGTTTCGTGATGGTTTTTGAACCAAAACTTGGATGTTCAGTTCTATGCGCGGAGTAACTATATGCGGAGTAAAATTTGAAAAAGAGTTGCCTACTGAATTGCCTAGTATTCTGGACAATGTTTTCCTGGGACCCTTACATCTGTTTGATTTTCTAGTCTTTGCTATAATAGTTTTTTTTGGGGTTGGACTGTGGATAGTTGGTCCGCCCATAGTTTATGATGATTTCTACCATATGTCGGTAGCACAACAAATTTACCGGTTGGGCTTTGTTCCCACATGGGATTTCTGGGAATTCGCACCGGTTGGTAGGCCAAATCTCTATCCGCCGTTACTGCATGTTTTGATGGCTTTAACCATGAAAGTTAGCGGGGGAAATGTTCTTCTATCCGTCAAGCTCGTTAAGGTTTTAACTTATCCCCTTTTGGTTCTTAGCTTGTGGTGGACTACCCGAAAATTTGTTGGTTTCAAAGCAGCCTTCTACACCTTTACCTGTTACATTGCTGTGCTTACCACTTTTACAGATTGTTATGAGACTTCTCCAGTAAGCCTTGTTTTGATATTTTCCCTTATTCTTTTTTGGTCTTTTACACAGAAAAAAATGGTAACCTCGATTACCCTCCTATCACTGGCTCTTTGGATGCACATATCCATGCCCCTACTCATAATAATCGTTTTGGGAGCCTTTTCCATTGTGAGGAGGGATGAAGGTTATCTTCCATTCTTTGTAAAGGTTTTGGGGGCTTCACTGCTGGTGTACGCTCCCTGGCTAATCCACGTATTAGCCAATTTTGACTGGCTCTCGTCAGTGGGCACGCCACTGGGACTCCACATTCCTCTCTTGGCTTGGGTTTTGGGAGTCCCTAGTCTCCTTTACTCCTTCAAATACTATAAAAATAATAGTTTCATTTTCGCCATATTTGCGTTAGCTCTACTTCCTATGTTCATCTCGTATGGTCACCGTTTTTGGATATACATACTAATCCCGTTATCTTTCTATACGGGAGTCAACGTGTCAAGATTCATTGGGTCCAAGCACGGAAAATGGAGAAAAGCCCAAGTAGTAATAATCCTAATTTTGGGATTATCTGCGGTAACTCTAACCCCAGCGGTAGGGAAGAGTTTAGAGGTCTTCATTTATTCTCCCAACACTCCGCCTTATCTTGAGCCTTCCGCCTTCAGTTATCTGGCATTTTGGCCAACCCTGTATAGGGGGTTAACACCAATAAATTTTGACCCAACGGGAAACATTGATCCTATTGGAAACACCTTTTTCTACTATCTCGCCTCTCTCTGGATAGATCTGTTCACATTACCCCAACAACCAATATGTGTGTTGGGCGGTAGGGCGGGTGTAGACTCTGTTGCAATTACCGCTTTCTCAGGAAGACCCACCACAAATGGTATGTGGCTCGAAGTTATGAATCTACTACTCTCAATATTTGTGGAATACTACTATACGAATAGTGGAACAATTTATGTAATAGGCCCCCCCTTCACTTCACCACCACCTACAGTTTCCACAACGATGGTGGCACAATTCGGACCAGTAAAAATTTTCGTGAGAAACTAGATAATTATGTGAAACCCGAGGTCATTGGGGCTTTTCACTTCTAGGCTTTTCTACTTGAATTTTTTTACCGTTAATTTTTCTAAAAGTGTGGTAGACCATAACTGAAGTGGCGAAAGCGATTAGCAAGGTTGCTACTATTGTGATTAGGATGTTGGAGTATAACGTGTAAAGCCAGAATATGCTCGAGAGCATTATCAGGTAATAAAAGGTGTGTCCAATAATTGAGGTTAAGTATATTTTTTTCCAGTCTACATTCATTAAAACCATGATGGGAACTGAGATATAAATCCAGACCGAGAAATTAAACAAAATTAAACCAATAAAAAGACCGAGGGATCCCACATAGGCCTCAGCCTCCGCTAATTTTTTCTGCAAGTAGTCTGATACTCTTCCACTCTTTTTCCTCAAAAATCTTGTTGAGAAGTAGGCTATTGTGATAGCGGCGGTGTGCGACGCCAGCCAGATTGCCGTAATATGGTATATATTCATGCCTGAACTTAGCATTAGGACTAAGACGGGCACCACAACCCCCGAGAACTGAATAACCATTGTTAAGAATGCGGCCAGTATAGTAAAAATGTCTGGCAAGGTAAAACGCCACAAAAGTTTTGATAGTTACTTTTCTCACTTCTTTTTAATAAAGCTTTGCTGAATTACCCATAAGTTTTTGAATCTGCAAAACTCACTATTCCTAGGTGTTTGAACCTCAATTGGCTGCTTAACAGGTTTAAAAGGTAGTTTCATAGATGTTTTGGTGGTTGGTGATTTGGTTCCGAGTTCGGATTACAAGTTGAGGAATTATCAGCCCGGAGACGAGTTTCAGATTAACAGTTTGTTTAACGCTGCTTTTGGAAGGAATAGTGTATTTACCCCCAGAAGCTTAGATTTTTGGGTTTGGCGTTACCTTGAAATGCCGGGTTTCGATCCGAAAGGAGTTTTCATTTTGGAAAAAGGGGGCAGAATTGTATCCTCTGTGATAGAAACTTTTAGAAAGGCGAAATTAGGAGGGGAAGTCCTCAATTTGGGGGTGATAGACGATGTGTCTACTCAGCCGGAATTGTGGGGTAAAGGTTTAGCAAGCAAACTGTTAGAAGAATCCATAAAGTATGCAGAGCAAAAAAGCCTTGATGGTCTCACTCTCTATGCAGATCCTGAGGGCCATGCTCACAAAATATATTTGAAGTACGGTTTTGTAGATGCCAAAACCTTCCATTTTTACATCAAAACACTCAGCCAAGATGAACCTTTAGTTGGTGAAGAGGAAAGTGAAAGGAAACATAATGGTGGAGTCTTGAAGCTGCTAACCAAAGAAAATCTGAAGGAGTATGCGGAGAAGTTTAACAAAGCATACACTAGAATGGAGGCCTTCTATCCCCTAGGTATCGATGTGCTTAACTGGAGGCTTTTTGAATCGGAAAAAGCTTTTCCAAGCCAAACATGGATATTCAGAAGTAAGCAAGAAATTATGGGAGGAGGAACTCTAAGGATAAGAGAAATTGTTGCCTTCGGGTCAAATGTGAAAACTGCACTCCTAGAATACATGTTCACCACCAAGCCGAAGGATACAAGCACAGCTAAAATTATTCTATCCAAACTATTGGAAGAAGCAAAAATGAAGGGCTGCTCCATGGCCCTATGCATCATAAGTAGTAATTGCGATTTTGAATCCAAATTCCTCGAGTCCAATGGCTTCAGCAAAGTCGCCGAAGACATCCAAATGATAAAACCCCTCTCCAAATTCGACTTTTCACAATCAGCAAAACACTGCTGGTACACACCCTACGAACACATGATAGGTTAACCAATAATTTCAACAAATATCCAAACAAAACTACAATAGAAGAATCTTCAAAAATAATACGCACAAAAATAGTTTCTCCAAAAAGTGGCTTAGCAAGTTTGTACAAACCCTAACACTTTCAAGTAGCAGGGATAAAAATGAGTGAAGATCCTTTAATGAAAAAACTCGCAGAAAATTTAACACTGGAAGATGTGCACAAAATAGCTAAGGACTGTGTGCGTTGCCCGCTGTGCCAAACAAGAACCAGAGTCGTATTCGGGGAAGGCGAACCCCACGCTAGAGTTGTTTTTGTGGGAGAAGCGCCTGGAGAACAGGAAGACCTGCAAGGTCGTCCCTTTGTGGGAAGAGCGGGAAAATTCCTAGATCAACTGCTAAAGTTGGCGGGTCTTGAGAGATCCAAGGTTTACATAACAAATGCTGTGAAGTGCCGCCCACCCAAAAATAGAAGGCCCAGAAAAGAAGAATTAGAAAAGTGTAGGCCCTACCTCAAAAGACAAATAGAGTTAATCCAACCCAAAATAATTTGCATTCTAGGAGATGTAGCCCGCCTAACCCTGTTGGGGAAAGCGGGTTCTATTGGTGAGCTGAGAGGGAACCCCATCGAAAAAGATGGGATCACATATTTCCAAACATATCACCCCGCAGTAATCCTATACAATCCCGCCATAAAAACAGAAATGGAAAAAGACATATTATCCCTAAAAAATTTACTGGAAAAAATGAATATCAAAATTTAAAAACCTCCACCAAGCTACAGGCCAAGCCACAGATAAATGTAAACCTTAACTAACCCTGACTCCTACATTGCTGAAGAAGCCACCCAACCTGTTGGGTCATTGTTCACCTAAACAATCTTCTCCCAATTTCACGGATAAATATTGCACTAATCTTGATTTCTGCTCCTGTGAGGGCGTTGAAGCTTAATTGTGTGTATAATCTTCTGGGATAGGCTGGTGGGATTATACTGAGAATTTAAAAGGAGTTGTAGGGCATAAACTTTTATTAGGATTATTTTTACTCAAGAATGGAATGTTAGAATTGGTGAAGTGAGAAGAATTATGGTGCCTGTGGGATTTTCGAGTACCTTATTTCTTGATCTTAGTTTGGAAAAAATTGTTGAAAAATCTGCAGAGTATGGTTACTCCTCCATAGAAATCTGGGCCGATGTGCCTCAAAAATGGTCGGGTGATTTTGAAGAAAAAGAGCAGCAAAAATTGGCAGATACTCTCAACTCATTCGGGTTCCAGAGTTCAATACACGCTCCCATCTGGGACATAAACATCGCATCCCACATTACCAACTTTCGAAGGGAATCCGTGAATCAGGTGAAATGGTCCATGGATCTGGCTCGAAAACTGGGTTCAAGACTAGTTACATTCCACCCTGGACACATGCCACCCTACCCATTCATACCATCACTGAGAGAAAAGGGGAAAAGGAACTTTCTCGAATCACTTCAGACTCTAATGGATTACTCACTTGAGACCGGAGTCCTTATAGGTTTGGAGAATATTCCCATAAGCATTAGCTACTGCTTCACCTTAGAAGACCTCTTAGAGTACATCGCCAACTTCGAAAACGTGAACGCGACACTGGACATCGCCCACGCCTACATAGTTTCAAAATATCTGGAACTTCAAAACCCCACGAGATCAAACATTTCCCCGGAAAGTAGAATAGCAGAAACAATAAAGAAATTGGGAAAACGCCTCATCAATATCCACCTACACGATAATGACGGCACATTTGACGCCCACAAAATTCCCGGAGAGGGAAAAATCAACTTTAAACCCATTGTGGATGCCCTGAAAAAAACCAACTATAACGGTCTAATCACACTGGAGGTATGGGGCTCTAAAGACCCGGAAATGGCCGCTTTAGAGGCCAAAAAGGCAATGGAAAACCTAATAAAAACCTGAAGCTGCATCCCCCCTTAATCGGTAGGTGAGCCTTTAAACTCTTTAATATTTCGCTCCCTTATTGGTATAATTACTTTTTTACCCAAAAATTAATATAATTCCAGAGTAAACCATAATTTTAAAAATGTCAAAACAGCTTTTTGGAGGTAAATTTTTATGGCCGCACTAACTGCTTGGCGAGAGAAATGCATTATAACATGTGCACTTACCGGAGGTGCAACCTTCCCCGCCCAGTCAAAATACATACCCATAACACCAGATCAGATATCTGACGAGGCCAAAAAGGCTCGTGATGCAGGCGCAGCAATAGTCCACGTTCATGTGAGGGATCCCAAATCTGGGTTTCCAACAGCGGATTTAAAAGTCTGGAGAGAAACCCTAGAAAAAATTAAGCAAAAGGCTGACGACCTCATAGTTTGTTGTACAACAGGCGGAGGCAAAGACATGACTGCCGATGAAAGAATCGCCGTGGCTGCAGAGTTCGCTCCCGAAATGTGCTCCTGCAACACTGAAACAATGAACTTCTCCATGTTCCCCCTCGCAGAGAGATTCAAAGACGACCAGCTAATGTACGCAATCCTAATGTCTACAAAGGATTACGTATTTAAGAACACCTTCGCAGACGTAGAGAGATTTATGAGCATAATGTATGAAAATAATGTTAAACCCGAATTTGAGTGCTATGGTCCCAATGGCCTCTGGAACCTTATGGCAATGATAAGGTTCGGATGGGTAAAACTCCCTGCACATATGCAATTCGTTCTAGGAGTTTTGGGAGGAACTGGAAACACTCCCTACGAACTAATACACATGTATACTGAAGCCCAAAGAATACTTGGCCTAAACAACTTCACATGGTCAGTAATTGGAGTCGGCTACCCGGCACAATTCCACCTCGGCGCTGTAGCTGCAGTTATGGGAGGCCATGTGCGGGTGGGTTTAGAGGACAACCTATTTATTAGGTATAGAGAACTCTCGCCCGGTAATGCACCACTAGTTGAGAAAATGAGGAGAATCATTGAGGATTTGGGCAGAGAAATCGCTACCCCCGATGAGGCCAGAAAAATGTTGGGACTTAAAGGGATAGACAAAGTTAACTTCTAAACTCTCCCTCCTCTTTCTTTTTTTGAAAAATAGTATAATAAACTTTATCACTCTATTATTGCAAATTCGCTAATCAAAGCATCTATATTGTGGAAGCCCTCCTGTTTTTCACTTGAATATATCTTTAGTTTTCTTTTCCATCTCTTTAAGGTCGCCCTTCTTTAATTGCTTGGGATTATAGTATTTTGCCCTAGAGGATTCAGGAAGCCAGTTATCAGGCACACTAATGGTCTTAACTTCTCCAGCTGGGGCCGGCGCAGCAGTGTGAAGTGGTTCTGCTGCGTATGCTGGTTGAGGTGGAGGCGGACCATACGTTCCTACATCTGTGGGCGGGGTTGGAGCGTGATAGCCCGCGGTCGGACCATATTGGACTGGTGAGGGACGGGGAGCCCGTACTTGGGCTTCTGGCCTTATTTTTCCTAAAACGGCTGAAATTTGTTGTCTGAGCTGCATCGAGGGTGGGGGTGTAACTCCTCCGGGACCGTACAGTGTCTGGGGTGCGGTGGCCGCAGCTTCCTGTAGTTTATTCAACTCTCTTGAAAATACTGAGGGTTTAACGAATTTCTCCTCCACTATTCCTCCTCGGGAGGGGCGGTATCTTCCGATTTCTTCTTCCTGTGACGGTGCTCCTCCCAATCCTAGGTCTTCTTTGGAAATGAAACTAGCGGGTTCTATTGTTCGTCTTGCAGGTTGCCTAGGGGGAGGTGTTCTCGCTGGTGGTGAGTAACTTTCTTCTGCTGGTGTGGGCTCTTCTTGCATTTGTTGGGTGTAATCTTCAATTGGGGTGGGCCTACTGACCATTGGTGTGGGTTTTGTTCCCATTTGAGAAGTGGTTTCTGGGGCTGCTTCAGGTCTCAGAGGCAAGTGTTTTGGTGTTTCTCCTGAGAAGGAGTGCCAATTTTCAATATTGTCGATTTTACTCTCTAGGTCTAAAATTCTTTGATTTATGAAGGCGATTTCTTGCCTCACGGTTTCTGTGTACTGGTCAAAAACTTCCGCAATTTTTTCAATGCCCTGTTCCAGCCTATTTAAGGCTTCTTCAACCCTTTTGTCTCTACCCATTAGTTCTCCCCCAAAAAATTGGAGGTACTTAAATATTCTTTGTTTTCTATATATAAATATTTATCACTCTTCAGAAGTCTCCAACAAAAATTATAATGATAAAAGTTAGGATGTGGGATTAAAAGTGATAGTTGATGAGGAAAAATGTGTGGGGTGTGGTGTTTGTGTGCTTTACTGCCCGGTTAACGCCATTTCATTGGAGAGAGGTAAGGCAAGAATAGATGAGGCTAGGTGTGTGGAGTGCTATACCTGTTACCGTTCTGGTGTTTGTCCGGAGGACGCGATTCGAACGACTGCTTTAGGGTGGCCCAGAGAAATTCGGAACGCCTTTAGCGATGTTGCAAGCAGTCATAAAGTGACTGGTATTCCCGGGAGAGGTACTGAAGAAATGAAAACCAACGACGTTACAGATAGGTACGGCTGGGGAGAGGTTGGCTTTTGTGTGGAGCTGGGAAGACCGGGTTTGGGAACAAGCTTTAAGGAGGCAGAAAAGGTTTCCATAGCTTTGGCTGGAAAAGGGGTGGAGTTTGAGAAGCAAAATCCCTATACACATCTGATAGATGAATCCGGAAAACTGAGATTCAACATTGGTGAGGAGAGGGTTATTTCATGCTTGATTGAATTCAAAACCAATCTAGAAAATGTCCCAGAAATACTCAGAACATTAAGGAGCCTTGAAAGTGAAGTCGAGACCGTATTTACAGTGGGGGTAATTTCAAGGTTTAATCCTGATGGTTCCATTCCTGTGCTTCCCCTAATTGAAAGTGAGGGCTTCAAAGTGCGGCCTAATGCAAAAATCAACTTGGGCTTGGGAAAAAGGTCTGGAGGCGGTTCATGGTGACGCACACTCTGCACCGTTTGGGTGATGAGGACAACTTAAAAAAAGACTATGTTGTGGTGGCTATTTATGCTCATGGAATAAATGACAATCAACCAGATTCGCGGGGCAAACTCCTGAGAATAGCTGAGATACTGAAATCTCAGAGACCGGTAAACATGATAAATGAACTTCTTTGGAACTTTACACCAGCAATACAAGCAGTTTACGACGACAAAAATTCGTTTAAAACGGCCTTGAAGCTTCTCAAAAAGGAAGACTTGGGAATTTCAATAACGGTAAGTGGACTACTATCTGAAGTTAGGGAAATTGCCGAGGAACTTGGTCTAAAGCTACACACGATTAACCTTTCCCTAGGAGTATTTGGAAAGAAAGAACTGCTCCCCTCAGAAAAAATATTAGAAATAACCTCCATGTGTGGGCACCACTGCGTGTCCCCCAACCTAGTCAAAAATTTAGTAGAGCAAGTATTTAAGAACAAAATAACACCCGAAGATGCAGCTGAAGAACTCTCTAAACCCTGCATTTGTGGTGTTTTTAACAAGGCAAGAGCAGCAAATATGATAAGAAACCTAATTTCACAAAAATAAAGAGTAGCTGGAAGCTTTTTTAGGCTTCCAATTTTTATCCCAAGGTTTTTTCGAGTGGCGGTATTACCTGCTTTTTGCGAGACATCATACCTTCAATGTATACTGAGTTATCTTTTAACACCGCATTGAAGGCTTTCTTGGTAACTGTTCCCTCCTTGTCTCCTACTACTAGGAGTTCTGTTCCCTCCTTTATAATGTCTGTGAGCATCATAAAGATCATGTCGTAGCCCTCCTGCTTCACCATCCTCTCCATTTCGCCTAGGATATCCTTTTTCCTGCTTCTAGCTTCCTCTATGTCCACTATTTCGACTTGTCCCACGCCTACCCTTTTACCTCCAAAATTGTAGTCCTTGAAATCCGAAAATATTATGTCCTTGGCACTCTTGCCCGCTAAGCTGGCCTTCGCCTTCTTCACCTCAACACCGAATTTCAACGGATCCACACCCACCATTTTGGCTAGCTTCTCTGCCACTTTCTTGTCTCGTTCCGTGGATGTGGGGGACTTGAAAACCACAGTGTCTGAAAGTATAGCGGCAAGCAGTATCCCCGCCATCTTTTTGTCCAGTTTTATTCCCTTCTCAAAATATTTCTCCGCAATTAGAGTAGAAGTTGAACCTACGGGTTCAGTGTGGAACAAGATGGGATTTGCCAGTTTGAATTCTATGCGGTGATGGTCCAAAACTTCAATTATGTCCGCCTTGTCAGCTCCATCAACCATCTGTCCAAACTCGTTATGATCCACTAGAATCAACTTTCTTCCCGCAGCATTGTCAAGCTGTTTTGGGGGTTCGACTTCAAAGTGCTTGAGTACAAACTCTGTCTCGGGATTAATCTCGCCCGCTCTCGCAGCCACAGCTGCAGCATTCTCTCCTGTCAACCTCTTAAAATTCGCATAGGCAATAGCAGCACAAACAGAATCAGTATCCGGCGACTTGTGACCAATAACATATACCTCAGACATCTGAAATACCTCACACAGATTCTTAACCAAACTCTTCTACACATCAAACATATAAAACATTCGTCTAAACCCATTACACCCAATTCAATCTAAATTATAAAAAGGGTAAAACCTTATTTATGATGTTACGATTTTTTAGACAACACTTGACAATATTGAGTCACTGTAATATGCATTTTCGGAATTTGGGAATTTACCCTTGGTTCGCTAGCTACCCGCAAGGGTGGTATGAGTCATCCTCTCCAACAAATCTAACATAAGTTTTCAGTAAAAAAATGCAAACTGATGTTGTGTAAAATCCCGCTGTAAAATGTTTATATACAAGTTAAAGGTAATATAAATTCACAAATTTTGGCAGAGGCTGAAAAAAATGTCTAGCGGAAAGAGGATTGTTTTCACCCGTGACGCTACGGGGCTGGTCAGAGAAATTTCACTTATGGATGCGGTTACTATAACATTTTCCTTCGTCATCGCCGGCGGCATAATGTTTCTATCAGTCCAGTCTCTCTCCCCGGGATACTTCCCCGGAGCCAACCTTCCAATGTCCTACATAGGCGGCTTGCTTCTTATGCTACCAATAGCAGTGGTTTACGCCGTGCTCGCTAGGGCGATGCCCAGAAGTGGCGGTGACTACGTCTACATTAGCAGAATTCTGGGTCCTGGATGGGGCTTCATCGCCTCTTGGGGTTCATGGATAATTACCATGTTCACTATAGGAGTCCTGTGTTTCCAAGCAGTCTCCTTCATAAGTCTCTTCACTATGTACTATAGCCTCTGGACTTGGGACTTAGGACTGCTGGGCTGGTCAATCCAGTTAACTGATCCCATTTGGGGGGTCATTTTCGGCATAGTCCTCATTTTCTTGTTCAGTGTGGTGCTAATGGCTAGTATGAGAGGCTCCCTTTGGCTGATACGCATTCTCTTCTTTCTACCCCTTCTGGCTGGTTTAGCAACAATCTGGATTCTGGCAACACACTCTCCACTCGATATGATATGGGCTTGGAACACCATTTTCGGCTGGGAGGGACAGAGCCTCTTCGGAATTCCCCTTGGAGCGTACGGGGACCTGTTCCGTGTAGCTTACCAGAACTGGTGGTGGCTCTTCTCCCTAAGAGCTTCCCTGAACGGGCTCAGTGACACTATGGGGGCAGTTATAGTATCTATGTTTGCATTCTCGGGGTACATGAGTCTCACTTATGTAGGTGGTGAGGTTAGAGACACAAGGAGAACATTTTTCTATGTTATGGTGGTGGGTCTCTTCTTCATCTTCCTATTTTACGTTGGCATATTATACCCCCTGCAAGCCAACTACGGTCCATTTATCACAGCTTACAACTATCTCATATATCTTAAGAGTGGCAACTTTTTCTATTGGTGGCTGTGGGGAAACCAGCTAAACCAAGGGAACCTTCAATACTGGATCCAGTACGGGGCTTGGCTCTATCTAGGAAAACTTCCAACGCCCATACCGGCCAGTGTCCCCCTATTTGCGGCTCCTCTAGCTGGGCTGAACTGGCTAGGTTTGTTCATAATTGCTGGCGGTACCCTATGGCTTATTAACTATATTATGCCCGGCCTCCTAACAACTTCGAGATACATTTTCGCTTGGAGTTTCGATAGGCTGATGCCCACGAGGTTAAGCAAACTGAGTGAAAGAAGCAACACGCCAGTAAATGCAATAGCTGTTTCAATGGCCATATCTATGTTGGGCGTTGTTCTAAGCTACTGGAGTGCGCTCCAACAGGCATTAAACATTATTTTTCTGGCAGTCATTGTCATAGCCCTTACCATCATAGCGGGACTAAGATTCCATGCTAGAAGAAGAGACTTGGCTGAAAGAACATATTTTCCAAGGATTGGAAGGGTTCCAGTGCTTGGAATCTGCGGAGTTTTAGCATTTATATCTCTTGTCCCACTGTTCCTAGCCGCACTTTCAACTTTTAACCTTGGCTCACTAATAATTACTCTAATAGTGTATATAGTTGGAGCTGCCATTTACTTCACAATGAAGAGGCGAAACAAGAAAGCAGGCGTAGACATGGAGACAATATTCAAAGAAATACCTCCCGAATAAACTCCTAAAAATAAAAACGCATCCCCTTTTCCCCTTTTTTCTCCTTAACCCACCAAAAATTATTACACCCCATAGTAAAAATTAAACTTTTTTGCATCATTCCCAAAAGTTACAAAAAATCGTCAAAACAATTAAGAAAACCGAGAAAAACAAAATTTTACAAAGCCATAGAAAAGAAAAAAAATTTTGAACGCGACAATGTCAATCACTTGCGTTCCTTAACAGCTATACTTATGCCCTTAAGAAAGTCTTCTGGCTCAACCATGGGGATTTCCCAGCCGGGTTTCCTGTAGGTCTCCTTAATCTTTTCCAAAAGTTTTTCCTCATCTGTGGCGTCTAAACCTATCAGCGACTTTTCCATATCCCAAAGGTAAGCGTCTGGCCTGGCATAAAAATCGCCGGAAAACATTATGTCATCAATTATTCCCGAACTATTCAGCAGCAAGTGGGTTACAATCAGCTTTCTTCCCTTGTATCTACTGAAGAGCAGCTCCTGGTCTCCACCTATTTTGGAGAATCTTTTCTTGCTGGAAACTTTGAATGTATGTTCAGGTGAAGAAGCCATCGCCCTCCATTTTTGCCTTATCTTTTCTTCCTCCTCAGTCATCTCTCCCTCAACCAGCTTAACTCCTATCTCCTGCTCGAAGGCCTCTACAAAGGCATCCCTCACCTCCTCCTTACTTGGAAGACGCCCGGTCTCTGCCTCCACACTGGTCACCCACTCAGAAACACTCTTAGCCTTCTTATCCGAAAACTTTTCTGGAGGAATCTTAGCCACCTTGGAGAACAAATCCATATCCGGCTCGCCAATACTAAGAATAGTGTTGCCTAAAATGATTTCAAAAACCTGCGCAAAACCAAACCCCGTAATCTTCCTCTCACCCACCTTCACATCGCCGATATGTTTATACCATGGTTCCTTTACTCCCAGCTTTTTGTAGGCTTCAACTATAACTTTTCCAAATTTTTGGAAGGCGGTGTCCATGTCTGGGAAGAAATTGTCATAGTATAATAGACCTACCGCCATGCTGGCGTTCTCGTCTACGAATATTGTGCCACCGCCAACTCCCAGCCTTCTTATTACCCGGACTCCAAATTCTTTACACTTTTCTAGGTCTACTTCGGTGTCTATGTCTTGGAAAAAGCCTAGGCTCACCCCCGTTTCCTTAAAGCCTACAATGGACATTCCCATGGGGCCATTTTTCTGCAATTCCACGGCGGGGCCCCCGAGTGCTACCGTGTCTAGCATGTCGCATTCTGGAAGATAAAGAAGTCTCCACTCTTTAGCCAACTCTCCTTCAACTCCCTTCCAAATTTTTTGGTCGAAATTTCGCTTTAGATTATATTTTGAGGGCAACATAATTTTTATGTTTTACTATGCGGCAGAATGGAGATATTTTCGATTTTCTCAAAAAAAGGGGGAGCAATTATAGACTGTTTTTCCCAATTTTAAAGCCTAAAAAGGGTTGTTTGGATTCTAGTAAATCTCGATGGTTATGCACGAATAATAATATTTAATAGGCCGCCCGCACACTAAGAAACATAAAAAAAGTAAATTTCTTGTACAATAATCATAAAAACATAAAATCATAAATATACTCAATATTGTAACCATAAACATAAAATTAAAAGAAAAATACGCCCCATATTTATGGGAAAAGGATGTTTTGAGAAATGAGCCAGCCAAATTCGAAAAACAGCACATATAAACATAAAATCCCTTTGTCTCCAAGGAAACTCGTTAAGCCCCACTCTTGGTCAAAACATACGCACACCAACTCCTTTTCCCAAACCAAAGAGTATAAACTCGCAAATCCCACAATTTTCAACAAAATGGTCCAAAAGTTCTGCCACACTTATCAAAAACAGGGGCACTTTTGCCTGCATGGATGCGTTTTCTGTATAGGTTATCCTGTTCCCAAGAGTCATAGACGCGAAAATGAATCAATTTCAGCTGAAGCCACCACAACCCGGAATGAAACAATCATTGTTAGCTTTGAATTATCTGTTTCCGAAAGTGTAAATCAAGTTTTTATTCGAAATTCAGCAACAATCTTTTATGTTAAAGGGTATGCTGGGGGAGGGGGGAATAATTACTCTACTTTTTCCTTCAAGCGAGGATTAGCGTATACTTTTTGCATGAAGCGGGAATCTCCCAAGAAAATATGCAAAACCAAAAAAACTTTTGCCTTTAAATGTGGTAAACATGGTGTGTTTTATGCGGAATTTTGTGGCATTTATATTCTTGCTTATCGGGTTGGGGGTCGAGGACAGAGAGAGGCAGAAGTTCTCGGGGGGGAGGTAAAGCTCGAGCCGTGGAGAACAATCGCCTCTGGAGAGCCAAGATATGTGGCCGCGGCTACGAGCCTTTAAGCCAATGCCAACTTCTGCCCTCTCTGTCATATGTTTGTCAGGGGATTCTTAAGAGAATATGGGCGGAGGCTTCGAGTACTTAATACCTGATAGTTGAAATCAACTGGAAATTAAATTTGTCTGGGCTGAACTTTAGCTCACCATAAAAAATCTAGGTTTTTCATTTTTCACTAATACGTAAAGCGGGTGGGTTTGTTTCACAAATGTTTTACCTTTCTCTGTCTGGATATGCTTTAATTTCAATGTGAGTAGCTTTCGAAGCTTTTTTGTTGGTGATGTAGATTAGCCCGATTCTACCCCTCATTTCGAGGCTCTGAATCAGAAAAGAAGCCCTATGAAAGCTTCCTTCGGAGGCGAAATCGAATGAATCTACACCGCGCTTTTTTGTTTGTTCCGATTTTTTGTGTACGGTGTGTTTTCCGGTGAGGTTTTATTGGAGGAAGCCGCTCTCTTTGTAGCGTTTAAGGGTTAGTGCTGCGTCTCTTGATATTTCTTCGTCTTTTAGGGCGTCTTTTAGTGGTTTTATAGCTTCTTTGTGCATCAGTTTCCTTTTGGCGTATAGGGCGAGTAGTCTGGCTGCGGCTTTGCGGGTATTTTTGTTTTTGTCTTTTAACAGTTTTACTGAGTTTTCTAGGACTGTTTCGTCTGTGAGATTTTTGTTGGTGTAGATTATTAGTGCTTCTGCGGCGTTTTCTCTCACGTGCTCGTTTCTGTCTTTGAGTAGTCGGGCTAGTAGCTTCACTGCTTTTTCGTCTGTGATTCCTTTTTGGGCGTATACTCCTAGGGCTATTGCGCAGTTCATTCTCACCCCTGCCTCCATGTCTGTGAGTCCCCTAACCAGCTTATCTAGTATTTTTGCATCCAACATGTCTTGGTCGGCGTAGCTTAGGATTGCGTAGGATGCATTTCTACGTGTACTTCCATCCCTATCCTCCAACAGTTTAACAAGCTGGTCGAAGGCTTCCTCAATCAAAAATTTTTCCTCCGCAAAGAAGCCGATTATGATTGCGGCGTTTGCCCGGACCTTTTCGAATTTGTTACTAAGAAGTTTTATGAGAACTTCTCTGCTCAAGTCTCCTTTGTCCAAGAGTCCCAGTTGAGCGTAATTGGCTAGGGCGTAGGTTGCATTGGTGATTATGTCTCTTTCTCCCTCTTCCTTTAACATTTTTGTGAGGTAACCTATGGCGCTTTTAGTATAAAGCTTATTTTGAGCGTACTTGCCCAGGGTCCAAGCAGCTGTGCTTCTTGCGGCTTTGTCCTCGTCACCTAGAAACTTAGTCAGAAAAACTAGCACATTCTTGTTAAACTCGCCCTTAGAAGCGTATTTAGCTGTTTCAAACAGAGCTTCGCGGCGCACCTTGTACCTTTTGTCTTGAAAACTCCCCAAAAGAGCTCCTACCTTTGCACTACTCATTATCATAACCTCGTGTATGGATACAAACCTTCTCTCCTTGTGGTAATAATGTGACATTGATCTACATTCTTAATATTTGTATTGTAAAAAAGGATCTTTAACACTAGTTTTCAAAAATGTTGTTCCAAAACCTGCCGCTATGTACTCCTCTTTTGCGAGAACTTTAATTTATATTCTTGCAAATATCTCCTACATATTGACTACTGGGTGAAAAATTGTCGCCCTTCTTTATCTACACTTCGCAAGAAGACCCCTTCCGAAAGGGAGGGGATGAATGGTGATGTAGAATCGTTCGGTTTCGCCTCAAAAAGGGGTGTTTATAGGGCTTCTTTCACGATTTGGAGCATTATTAGGGAGATGGAACCGAATAAATCTGCATCAACGGGATGAATTGTGGTTAAACTTAAATGACTCTTACAATCTAAAAAGTTTTTGGGATGTTCCCTTGCAGAAAATACGACAGAGACCTGAATGCGTGTGTAAAAATATAGCCCATAGGGTAACGAGCTCTATGGGATGGGGG